>CALADR010000350.1 GCA_937890845.1 uncultured Bacteroidales bacterium
CTTTGCATTCTTGTCTCTTTCATTGAAGAACTTGTCACAGGCAGCACGGAAACGGTCATAAATTTTCTGGTTTTCCTTCTTTGATGCGAAACCTATACCTTTCCACTGTTTCTGGATATCCTCTATCTGCTTCGAGCATTCATTCCACTCTCCTGAAGAGGTAATTTCTTTCCCTGCAATAGCTTCTACCTGCTCGCAGAGCTGCGATTTGGCAGCCAGATTGGCCGCGTACTGCTCCTTTTGGCCCTCAAAAAAAGCCTGATATTTCTTGTTTACAACTGCTGTTGCAGCCTTGAACCTGTTCCAGATATCTTCTCTGAACTGCTTGGCCACAGGACCAAACTCTTTCCACTGCTCGTGAAGCTTCTGAAGTTCGCGGAATGCCTCCACTACATTCTCCTTCTCTGACAGCTTCTCTGCAGCTTCGCAGAACTGTTCTTTGGCCTCGAGATTTTTCTTGAAATCAAGATCACGCAATTCACGGTTTATCTTGACCATATCATAGAACTGCTCCACATACAACTGATATGTATCATTGAGATTCCTGAAACTTTGTACCGGAACCGGCCCGATAGCCCTCCATCTGTTCTGTATTTCACGGAACTCAGGGAAAGTCTCGTTCACATCCTCCTGTTTTTCTACAAGAGCCTTAAGATCAGATATGACAGCTTCCTTCAACTGAAGATTGTGCTCACGCTCCTGCTCAAGCTGCCTGTTATACTCGGCACGCTCTTTCCTGTAAGCATTATACAGAGCCTTGAATCCGCGCTCAATCTCAGTAAAAGGATCCTCGGAAACAACCTCTGAAGACACTCCGGTATTTTCAGTATCTTCCTGAACTGCCTCCTCAGCGACTTCAGCATCTTCAGTTCCGCCGGGTTCGTCAACTTCTGCCGTACTACCGGCTTCCGCCCTCTCCTTCAACAGTTTCCTGTAAAATGCAGACTTTATGGCCTCTGCCTCCTTAGACCTTTTCATACGATCTTCGCCGACAGCCAGTTTCTGGAATGCATCCGCCAATTCTGCAAGACTCATAGCGGCATAATTCACAGCCGGCTCTTCGTTTTCAAGTACGTCTGATGCCAACGTTACATCAGGAATAATCTCTTCACTCATAATATACAGTGCTAAATTTGTTGCAAAATTATATTTTATAATGTTCAAACTGCAAATATACCTTTTTTTTACTAAAATTACCGATGTACCTCCTTTTATTCTTAAAGTTTCCAGGCAAATTGACTATTTTTGCAAAATGGAATAAACAACTTCTAAAGTAAACACACTCACAATATGAGAATTGATATTATAACAGTACTTCCCGAACTGCTGGAAAGCCCGCTCAATAACTCTATAGTAGGCAGGGCGCAAAAAAAAGGTATCGTTGAAATACATGTCCACAATCTGAGAAAATACGGTAAAGGCCCGAGACAGCAGGTTGACGACTACAGCTATGGCGGCGATGCCGGAATGGTACTCATGATAGAGCCTGTCTATATGATGATTGAAGAATTGAAGGCAGAAAGAGAGTATGATGAAATCATATATATGTCTCCAGACGGAGAAATCCTGAACCAGGGCATAGCAAACGAGTTGTCCCTGAAAGGCAATATCATACTGCTTTGCGGCCACTACAAGGGCATTGACCACAGGATAAGGGAGCACCTCATCACAAGAGAGATTTCTGTAGGGGACTATGTACTTAGCGGAGGGGAAATGCCCGCTGCAATCCTTGCCGATGCTATTGTAAGATTACTACCGGGAGCACTGACAGACGAAACTTCGGCTTTAAGCGACTGCTTTCAGGACGGACTGCTGTCTGCACCTATATATACAAGGCCTGCAGAATTCAACGGATGGAAAGTACCTGACGTTCTTTTAAGTGGCAATCCGAAACTTATAACAGCCTGGCAAGACGAACAGGCGATAGCCAGAACTAAAAAATTAAGGCCGGGACTTCTGGACGATTAAACATATGTTTTGATTTAAAAGTCATGAGATTTAAAAATGAAAGCATTTTTTTAAATTTTATTTTGCATTTTCATTTTTAATCCATACCTTAGCCGAACCTTAAAGCAAAATTCTACTAACCAATAATAATTGAAAACACTACTAACTAACCAAAAAGATGTCCGCTGGGACAGCGGACATCTTTAAAACCTAAGAGGATATAACAAACAAGGAAGTTCCCTTTGGAACTTCCTTGTTTGTTAGAATCGGACAGCTTGCTTACTCATAAACCAATTCAAATTCATCAACACAAAGCGTACTTCCTACTCCTCCGGTAAAATAATCTCCCTTATAACTTGAACTTGCCACTATCACAATATAAGTCGGAGTGGCATCCGGTCTCCAGTATTCCAGATCTATTCTGAACTCCTTATACTCACTTCCACTATCCTCATCGGTTTCAAGTTTACCATAAGCGATTATATCAGGATTATCCTTGCTCTGCTTTATAAAACCGCCTTCGCTGTCACCCTTAGACGTATCAATCTCACGAGGCTCCGTCCAGTCTGTAAGAAAAACAGCGATACTGCATCTGTCTTTAGTACCTTTCAGATTTTCATAAGGAGACTTTACTTTATCAATCACTTTCGGAGAATATGAATAATATCCGGTCAAGGCAGAAGGTCTGGCTGTAAACTTATGTCCCCATTTTAATATAGCATTCAAACCATTCAGCTTAACAAACTCCCCGGTAAAGATATTACCGGCAGCAAAAGCAATGACTGCATATTTGCTTTCAAGTCTGGCAGCGTTCTTGCCTTCTCCTGAAACAGCAGTAAACACACCGTCAGGCGTAGTGAGGGAACCGATAAATGATCCTGAAGCAGGATTGGCTGTTCCCCATACCTTGAATGTCTCGTTAAGGTTAGGATACCAGATATCCTTGTTTCCCGACTTGGTCGAATACCAGGAATCAAAATTCAGGTTATCTATCTGCTCAGGCTTTCCTGTCTTGAAAGGAACATTATCACTTGTCTTCTCTCCGTTCACAACTCTCACGAGATAATCTGTATCCGCCTCAAGGTCAGAAATCTTAGCTTTTATATCAAATCCAGAAACTTCAAGTTCTTCAAATTTTGACCAAGCCTCATCTCCTGAAGCCTTCTTAAACTCCAGATACGGTGTGCCGTTGCCGTCAAAAACAGCATTGACATCAACACTGTAGCACCAGGCATTCACTGATGTTACAGACATCGCCACTGACATCACATCCACATCCACAGTCCATGTACATTCGTTTTCCCCGTTTTTGTATACAAACTCACGAGGAATCACACAGTCAAGAGTCAATGGGAACGTAACTGGAACGATAGACTTCTCTCCACCATTCTTCTGAACATATCCAAGAAGTTCAGCTCCTTTCGGCTCAAGCTTCATATCCTCGAAGACCACTTTTCCAAGATCCTGATTATCAGAAATTTTCACTAACGCATAGCGAGTCTGGACATTGAATTCCGCCTTACCTATCTGCCCTTTGACTTTCACATGTCTGTCAATCGGCTGAGTAGCAGATATTGTCCATTCATAATCCTGATAGGTACTGACAATCACCTTAAGAGGCTCTGCAAGACTGATATACTCATCCACAGCAAGTTCATCGCATCTCGCACCTTCGGAAAAAGTCAAAACAGTAATTCTTTGCTTTGATATATCCGCATCTTCTTCAAGGACAATATCGATACTTCTTGTTTCTGCGTTAATATTAACTGATTTCTGTCCTGACACTTCAAACGCCGTAATATCTGCTTTTATACGGGGATATGACATATCATTATCAATCAGACAGGAAGTCACAGCCAACGAAATCAGGACTGCAATGATAAAACTCAATATTCTGTTCATCTTCTAATTTTAATTGCTTTTCTTCATTCTGTGAGTTCCTGTAGGAATATAAAACGAAAGTCCGAAACTAATGGAAAAAATATTCAGTTTGAAATTAGCCCCGCTCTTCTCCATTTCGCTCTTTTCTACCTGATTGGTCACCTGGACGACTTTCTGATAATTAAATCCGAGAAGTCCTATAGAAATCTCCAGAGCCACTTCATTCGTAATGAATGCACATAAACCAGGCACAAGTCCTATATCGAAATTATAAATATCCTGATACGTACCCACCTTATCCTTGTCATCTATCCTGTAGCTCTCAGCCTGTCCATAACCTCCCATAGCACGTAACTCGGTAAACATTCCGAATCTCTTGCTTTGGGCAAAAGGAAGGTAATTACGGAGAGTTATTGCTCCTGTATATGTATGTCTGAAATAATTGAAATCACTGATATTCAAGGACAGTGCATCACCAAAGGAAAGATCCAGATTTCCCAGGCCCATATTTGACCTATCATAATCGAAACGGACTCCGACAGACAAGTTGTCTGCTATAAAATAAGAAACATAAGGGGAAACTCCGAAAGAAAGCATGTTACCATGAATATTCCCAAGCAGGTTAAACAATATAGAATAACCAGCATCTGCCGCACCGTTTCCTATACTGTAGTTGTTATAGGAAAATGAAACACCTGCGCCGACAGAACCTTTAGGAATGAAAACAGATTTTGAAACTCCGATTCCCCTGTCAAAAGGTTCTACTGCACTTCTGTTTTTGGCAGTACGTTTAACAGTAACTCTTTCCACTGAAGCTTCAGCTTCATTTACATCAATGGCAAGCGCACTGAATGCGCTTGCCACAAAAAAGATTAATGATACAAAAAATTTCATTCTAATTTATTCTGTTCCAAGTTTATCCGGGTCATATACGAATTCCAGTTCATCAAGGTAAAGAGTACTACCCTCACCTCCGGTGAAATAGTCTCCGTACTTGCTGGATGCAGCTACAATCACGATATATTTAGGTGTTCTTGTCTTGTCCCTGTAATCCAGTTTGATGGTAAACTGCTCGTATCCGGACATGGTCTCCTGTCTTTCCAAAGAACCGTAGGCTATTATATGTGGATCATTCTTAACATCTACAAATACACCTTCCTTAGTATTAATCAGGAATGGCTGATCCCAGTCTGTAAGCATAATCTGGATCTGACATATATCAGTCTTACCATTCATACCTGCATGGGAGCCTATGTTTACTGCCTTAGGAAGGTACTTATAATGACCACGCAAAGCAAGAGGACGGGAGGCAAATGGAACACCCCAATTAAGTTTTGCTCCGGCTCCAGCCAATCCTACAAAGCTTCCAGTATAAAGATTTCCGGCTGCAAGACCAACTAAAGGAGCCTTTAGAGTTGTCAGCTTGGCTGCCTTCTTTCCTTCTCCAGGTACCGCAAGATATGTTGTCTCCTCGTTTGTAGGAATAATACCAAATGTTGCAGAACCTTTATTCGCAGAATCCCATACTGCAAATGACGATGACTCATTAGGCATAGGAGCCTTGCCGGACATATACCAAAGGTCTAGACTCATATTATGAAGAGTACCGGCAGATTCTGTAGTAAACCCAAGAGACATTGTCTCTTTGCCTGCAGTACTTGTACATACTGCACGATAGAGATACTCGGATGACGGCTCCAGACCTCTCAATTCAGCAGTATATGTACGGCTTCCTTCATCTACGTTCACAGTACCATGGAAATCGGTCCACTGCGGGTCACCTTTCTTCATGTACTGGAATGAAAGACCTTCAGGACGGATCTCAGGGAACCACTTGCCTTTCAGAACAGCAAAATTGGCCCATACGTCTGCCTTGCCTATCTGTACAGCCTGGACATCTACATTAGACATCACATTGAACGAAAGTGTTTTCTCCACAAAACTCTTATTCTTAGAGTTCTCCACCACGAAAATCTTCATTATGTGCCTTCCCATTGAAAGATTGCTGACAAAATCAGTAATGGCTATTTTAGCAGAAGAATCAGACTTCCTGATAGATTTTATGGAAATACCCGCAGTTGCAAGCCCGTCAATCACGCCCTGGTCAGCGTCTACCAGTTCATAAACTTTTGCATCGTTTCCAAGGCTCTCTCCGCTGCCGTAGCTTAGAATAACGCTCTCAAAACCGTCTGCGGATGACAAATCCAAAGTACGCGGAGAAAGGTCTCCTGCTATAATCTGTATGACACCGTTTTCAAAAGAGAAGTCGGAAGATGTCACTGAAGGTACAGTACCGTCACCGAAATCCAAAGAAAGGTCATATTCTTTCTTGTTTACAGAGTCATCAAGAACGATTGTAACAGAACTTCCGCCCACCTCTTCTTTCTGCTTCAGAGAGAATGACAGGTTATAATGCTGTTTAGCCTTAACATCAGTGTATGTATCAGTCAGAGCCTCATATACCTCTCCGTCATTGTTCACCATACGGAGAGACCATGTAAGAGTTCCGGTAACACTGAAAAAGCCTTCCTTATCAATAGTAGAAGGGACTGCAGTATTATCAAATACGAGTTCCCCCTTTCCGTTTGATACCGTAAGTTTATATTCCTTGAAAGTCGATTTGATCTGCTCATCAAAAGCCGCTGTTACCTTTACATTGGCCAGCGATGCTTTAATGTCAATATTTGACACCTGGTCCTTAACAACCTTGAACTTTGCAGATCCGCTATAGAAAGGCTCGTCAAAAGCCGCTGCCGGGTCAGAGCCAGAATAGGCTACTGCTTCATAAAAGAAGTTTCCTGCAGGCAAAGACAAAGGCTCTGTAGCCAAAGTCTTATAATCTGGAACAGACGCTACCTTTTGTCCCATTGGATTGAAGACATCCAGTGCGAACACAAGCTGTTCTACCGGAGTGCTTTTGAAGACAATGTCTTCCTTTGAGTCCCTGTCCAGACTCACATACAGATATCCATATCCAGAATCTTCAACTGTCTCCTTATTACAAGACAGGACTGACAGCACAGACAATACGGATATCAGAAAATATCTTATTTTTCTCATGATAATCCTTATTATGTTTTACAGTGCTGCCGGTGTTCCAGTATAATGGAATGTCAAAGTCTTTGAAAGTGATTTACCGTTATTGTCAGATACTTCCAAAGTGAAATTATGGTTTGTATCTGCCGCAGGATTAAGACCTAGTATCATAGGGAGCAATGAAGAAAGGTCAAAATTAACATTCTTCTGATTTGCCAGTTTGTTACCGGTAGGCAGGGTAGGCGCTACCATGCCAAGTGTTTCATTCAGTTTTGTATCATTAATCAGATCCATTGTAGTGGTTTTGTCAGCAGTCATCTCCGAAATGAAAGAATTCAAAGTCGGAGAATCAACAGTAACCTTGAATGACTTGATTCCGGCCGGCACGGCTATTCCGATGACAGCTGTACTCATGTCTTCCTTAAGCTCTGTAGCGGCAAAATCAGGATTTGCTTCCCAAGTCATAGTAACAGCAGGTGTCTCAGGCACTTCAGGCTGCGGCTGCTCAGGTCTGTCAACAGGTGGATTCTCAAATCCTGGAACATCTACAGCCACATCCTTATCTGTAGTATTAGGATCAATAACTATAAGTCCGCTGTTGTCAGGCGCAATCTGTCCTGTTGTTATCGCATCAATATTAAGGATATGATGATCCCTGGCAGCCACATCCTTGATAGTAATAGTGGTATTGGCACCTGAACCATCGATTGTCCTGTATCCGTCAACCTTTACAATAAG
>CALADR010000351.1 GCA_937890845.1 uncultured Bacteroidales bacterium
CTCTTCCCACTCACAGTCGCCATGTAACGTACCGGTCGTATCATGCCAATTCTGCATAAAAAGGGCAAATACATCATAACCTGCCTTCTTCAGCAGATAAGCAGCTACACTGGAATCAACTCCACCTGACAATCCGATACAAACTTTCATATTTTCAAAATCTTTTGTAAGTTAAGGAGTCGATATTTTTGCATTTATATATTTTTTACATATAAAATAGCTATATTTGCTGATATACGCTCCCTGTAAAGCGTACAAAGATAGTAATTATTATTAAGGCAGCTGGCAAATCCGGCAATATAAAATTTCACAAAATGCCTATGGCTAAGACAAAGAGAATAAATATTTCATATAACGAGTTTGCAGATATCAATGATTTGGAAGAAAGGGACAAAGAACTGGCCGAGGCAGCTGTAGGAGCTATGTCTGGAGCATATTCCCCTTATTCTCATTTCAATGTAGGGGCCGCCGTTAGGTTGTCATCCGGAAAAATAATAACAGGAGCAAATCAGGAAAATGCCGCTTATCCGTCAGGACTGTGCGCTGAAAGAACCGCCATGTTCCATGCAAGCGCAGCATACCCTGATGAGGCAATGGTAGCAATAGCGATTGCAGGTGGACAGGACGGCAAAATCTGCGATTCCCCGGCCACACCATGCGGAGCCTGCAGACAAGTGATGGCTGAATACCAGAAAAAAGGCGGATGCAATATGGAAGTCCTTATGATCGGCGCTGAAAAAATATGGAAATTTAAAAAGGTCGATGATATACTTCCTCTTATTTTCGACTCCATTTAACAACGGACTTGTCCCGATTTAGCTGAAGCGTCACCCTGCGGACAGGTCCATACCAGAGATTATATCGAAGGGCTGTAAGGGGTGGAGAAATAAAAAAGGGTAAGCTTAGTACATCGCACCGCTACGACCTCCTACCCTTGCTACCTTCCGGTCCTGGGGGAATTCAGAGGGAGCTGGTCGTGTACGACTTACCCGACTGCAAATATAGTTATTTTTTCATTATTGCAAAAATATTATTCAAATTTCCCTTACAAAACGGTATTCCTTCCCTTTACCGGACCCGTTTCAAGCTGGTGTAGTAAACTACAAAGAGCACACATCTGCAAATTCCAGGAAACAAATCGAAAGATATAATCCGCAGCATTTACAGACGGCTTCCGCACATTGCAGCACAATTTATTCCATCAAGTGCAGAAGATACTATACCTCCAGAATATCCGGCTCCCTCTCCACATGGATAAAGCCCTTTAATCTGTATATGTTCCAAAGTATCCGGGTCCCTCGGGATACGTACAGGAGAAGATGTCCGGGACTCTACACCCAGAAGCAGTGCTTCATTGGTATAATATCCTTTCATTTTTCTATTGCCAATTTCAGGAAAAGCATATTTCAGCCTTAAGGAAACATGCTCCGGCAGCAGTTCATGCAAAGGAGCCGGCACAGCCCCGGGGTGATACGATGTCGCAGGAAGCCCTGAAGATGGCACTCTGCGGCAAAAATCCATCATCCTCTGGGCAGGAGCCTTGATTGAGCCTGTAAAATCAAACATTGCCTTTTCTACATCTTTCTGGAAATGCAGCAGGGAAAGAGCTCCGTATTTTTCATATCCTGGAATATCCCCAGGCTCGACAGACACTACTACACCGGAGTTTGCCCACTTTGAATTACGGGCAGAATTTGACATGCCGTTAAGCACTGTTTCACCATGCTCGGTAGAAGACGGCACCAATATGCCTCCAGGGCACATGCAGAATGAAAACACTCCCCTGCCTTCAATCTGAGTCACGAAAGAATACTCGGCTGCCGGCATAAACGGCTGGTACTTGCCGTGATACTGAATTTTATTTATCAAAGACTGCGGATGCTCGACCCTGACACCAAGAGCAAAGCCCTTAGCCTGAACTTCCCATCCTTTCCTATCGAATAAAGTATATATATCACGGGCAGAATGACCTGTAGCGAGAATTACCTTGTCCGAAGAATAGACAGTTTCACCAGAACATGAGGAATCCGATGATACCACAGTGATATCAAAAGAGCCGTCAGGCTTTTTCTCTATATCACTAACCCTGCTGTTAAAGTGATACTCACCTCCGTGCTCTATAATACATTTTCTAATATTCTCCACCACAGACGGAAGCCTGTCGCTTCCAATATGGGGATGTGCATCAATAAGGATGGAAGGATCGGCTCCAAAATTGACCAGCTGATGCAATACCTCTCTTATATCTCCCCTTTTTGAGGACCTTGTATAAAGTTTTCCGTCAGAAAATGTTCCTGCTCCTCCTTCTCCGAAACAATAGTTGGAATCAGGATTTACCTCACCTTTCTTAGAAAGTGCTGCCATGTCAAATTTTCTGGCATGCACATCCTTACCTCGCTCCAGAACGACAGGACGAAGCCCCATGGTCAAAAGCTTTAAGGCAGCGAACATACCTGCCGGACCTGCTCCTACCACTATCACAGGCTTAGACAAGGAAACATCCTTATAATCAGGCAGTCTATACTCAGACCTCTCTTCCCCTGCCCTATATGCCAGAACCTTATACCTATATAGGATATCTCCTCTTGCATCTATGGAACGTCTTACAATATCATAATGTGCAACAGCTTTAGGAGCCACTCCCAAAGCTCTCGCAGCCGATGCAACAATCTGTTCAGCCGAAGGCTCTTTTCCTATCGGACAGGCTATTTCTATCTCTTTCATCAGTATTATTTTAGATGCTGATCAATTTTTAATTTCAAGCAAATTTAAACCAATAGTTACCCAGACGCGGCTACGGAGACCGCTTCTAAAAATCCGCCATTCTGGAAACAGGAGCTACATCGAGAGATGAACGCTCGCCGTTCAGGTAGTGAAAGTAACCGGCTATGGCAATCATAGCCGCATTATCCGTAGTGAATTTAAACTCAGGCAAATATGTTGTCCAGCCGCGTTTCTGTCCCTCCCTTGTGACCGCTTCTCGCAATCCGCT
>CALADR010000352.1 GCA_937890845.1 uncultured Bacteroidales bacterium
AAAGCCAGACGGATGGAGTCAAGGTATGAGTATCTGCTGCTATAGTGTGATATAAACTGAAACTCTATCATAGGTCATCCTCCGCATACTGCCTTGATTACTATGATTTCATCGCCTTCTTTCAGGACATGGCTTGCCCACTCGGCGCGAGGGACCATTTTCTTGTTTACTGCCACAGCAATTCCTTTATCAGGCATATTCAGTTCGGAGACAAGGCCCGTGATGTTTTCTGAGCGGCACTCCCTTTCCGTGTTGTTTACTTTCAGTTTCATTTTACTTGAAATTCGAAAAAGGGGAGGCCTCAGGGCAAAAAACACGCATACCTTTTACGGGGTATGCGTTAAGATATAATATCCACAATTCCTACGGCAGTACTGACTGCATCAGGTTCGAGGGTATGATCTCAGCCTATTCAGGCACCCCTTTGTTAACTCAAGCAAATATATGCAAAGTCCGTAACAAAGGCAAATTTTATTTAGACTTTTTGTATCAATGGTGCAGCTTCCTTTGGAAAATTGTTTGTTCCTTTGCACTCGAAATTGTTAGTCGGTTTGTTTGTCTGGCAAACTGGGAATTTGGATTTATACGGGACCGGGGTGTCTTTGGGAATATATTATTTGGAATAATGGGCAGGAAGAGATATTTGTTTTTTGATATAGACGGGACTTTGCTGGCAGGTTCTTATCAGAACCCCTATGTGCCGGAATCGACTAAAGAGGCATTGCGCATCCTGAGGAATAACGGGAACTTCACTTGTATTGCGACGAGCCGGCCGCAGGCTATGGCTTTGGAACTTATGGAGGAACTTGGATTTGAAAATATGGTCAGTGACGGAGGATATGGAATCACTGTCGGGCGTCAGCTGCTGGAAATCAGACCATTGGATAAGGGTAAGGTCATCCGTCTGATTCACGAATGTCGGCAGAAAGATATTCCATGGAGCATTCAGGTGGACAATTCAAATGTGCGTCTTTGTCCTGACGGCCGTTTTGATGAAGTTACCGGAGACAGGTTTATGAAACCGCGGATAGTAGACGGACTGGAGCCAGAGGATTACCCACAGATTTTCAAAGTATTAGTGGCCTGTTATCCTCCTGTAGAATATTCTCTGGAATCGTTAAATGGGCTTCCTTGGTGCAGATATGACAAAGAATACCTGTTCGTGGAAGCTACAGACAAAGCCTGGGGAATAAGGCGGATTATGGAACATTTCGGTGCGGACTGTTCGGATGTGATAGTTTTCGGTGATGCCTACAATGATATGTCAATGTTTTCTGACCAATGG
>CALADR010000353.1 GCA_937890845.1 uncultured Bacteroidales bacterium
CCGCCGGTCCGTCTTCTCCAAGCAGTTCAAGAGCTTTCCCGTAACATACCAATGCAGAATCCGGCATTTCCATACGGCGGAAGGCTACACCCTGGGAAGAAAGGACAGATGCTTTGAATCCTTTGTCGCCATAGTCCAGACGAGTGCATTCTTCAATGACATCCCTGTACATTTGCAATGCAGTCTCCATATCCCCCTCAGCCGTGTATGTATAGGCCAGATTGTTCTTAAGTACAAGATATGGTTCAGGCTTGTCCCTGTCAGCATATTCCAGTCCGCGCAGACAGAAATAACGGGTAGAATCATCATCCCGGTATGTATAGTACTCGGAAAACTTGCAGCAAGCAGCCGCAAGACTGTCCCTGTTCCCGAGAGCTTCCGCCCTTTCCATGGCAATGCGACACATTGACAGTTCTTCATCCGCAGCGCATAACAGCTGAGACGACATACATAATCCCGTCAAAATGGCTGAAACAGCCCTTGCATATCCACACCTTTCCATTTCATCAAGTTTAATTACCGACCCAAGTTCAGCAAGTAATTTAAATTATTGATATCCGAAGATTTGCCCAGTATCTACAGATACCTACTTTACCCTATATACCTGATCTTCATAAAGAAGGTACTTTTTGGCCTTCCTTATCCACTTCTGCTCTTCTACCTTCACATGGTCACGCAGGACATCACTCTCAACCTTGCCTTCAAGATAATCCATGATGACAGGGTCTGCAAGCCTTTGGGCAAACTCATCTGAAAATCCGAAGCAGTCATAGCGTTCCTTGAAATATCTCATAAGGTGCAATGTATGAAGGAAAGAATGATACTCTGCTCCCGGTTCAAGTATTATCTGATAACCATAGCATTTCTGCCCTGCATAAATCCCTTTATACGGAGTGAAGGAAGCAGGCCTCATCAGAACACCGGACGGAAGAGGAAGGGGTTCATACCTGTCTGTCTTGACAAACGGGGCGCCTATATATTCATAGGGTCTGGCCGTTCCTGTCCCAGGTGAAATATTGGTAAAATCCCAAAGGCCCCCGCCACTGTACATGTCGCATGTAAAAAGACCAGGGATATCAGAAGAAGGTGCAATTGTCCACGGCATCAGCTTCTTGCCAGTTTCACACACTGTAGCTGAAATCACATGAATCGGAAACTTTGCCCCTATTTCGTTGTGATACAGGTTTGCAAGTTCGCCCAATGTCAGTCCGTGCCTGTGTGCCACCTTCGGAACATAATCTTCTACATCTCCTGATGGCATAGATCCCTCCACCACCCTTCCGGCAGGATTGATATGATCTATGACATACAGTGACGGAGCCGAGTCTCCCATTTCTTTCATCTCGCACATAAGGCGGAAGAAATCCTTTGTATATCCGAAATATCTGGAACCTACATCCTGTATTTCCACTACCACTGCGTTCAAATCCTCAAGATCTTCTCTGGTAAATTCTATGGATGAACCGCCCGTAGAAAGTTCAGTATCCAGAGGCGAGAAAATCTTTGCCAGATTGCCCCTTTCCCTGAATATATCGTATATGTAAAGGCCCTTGTCTGAATCCCAGCTGTTCTGTGTGCAAAAACAGCCGACATTCCCCTCAGTAAGGGACTTGTCGAGCTGTTCTTCTATAGGTGTTGTCCTGAATGAAAACATCTCCGGCCTACTGGTTTATGATTTTCTCGGCTATGCCTATGATTTCTCCAGCCAGTTCTTCCGCAGCTTTCTCTGTAGGAGCCTCTGCATATATTCTTATTATAGGTTCTGTATTCGAGCGTCTCAGATGAACCCACTTTCTGTCTGCCTCGAAAGAAATCTTGACTCCATCTATGTCATTTACATTTTCCGAAGCATAAATCTCTTTCATATTGTCCAGTATCTTGTCTATCAGAGCCTTGTCAGAAAGCTGGATTTTATTCTTGGCTATGAAATACTGAGGATAGCTTTTCTGAAGTTCAGAAACCTTGCATTTTTTTGAAGCGAGGTTTGTAAGGAACAATGCTATTCCTACCATAGCGTCACGTCCGTAATGAAGAGCCGGATATATGACGCCTCCGTTGCCTTCTCCGCCTATGAGCGAGCCTATTTCCTTCATCGTTGTGGTGACATTGACTTCTCCGACAGCGGCTGCACAATATTCTCCTCCGAATTTCTCTGTCACGTCACGCAAAGCTCTGGATGACGAAAGGTTTGATACTGATGTAAATGTATATGGTGCCGAGAGTTCCTCAAGTGATTTACCGGTATTCTCTGCTTCTGCATATATCCTTGAAAACAGGTAATCAGCCACGCTCACCAGGGTATATTCTTCTCCGAAAGGTTTTCCGTCTTCGCAGATAAGAGCCAGTCTGTCTACGTCAGGATCTACAGAAATTCCCAAGTGGGCACCGTTCTTAACGACGGCTTCTGAAAGTTCCACCAGATTGGCAGGAAGCAGCTCCGGATTATGTGCAAAATGACCGTCAGGGTTACAATTCACTTCTATACACTCT
>CALADR010000354.1 GCA_937890845.1 uncultured Bacteroidales bacterium
TCTGTGCAAGTCTTTAGATGAAAATACGCTCGAACATAGTGAGAGGAAGATTTTCATCTAAACCGAAGGCTCGGACTTGAACAGGCTAAATACGGAACTTACCTTTGTCAATGCTTCATATTGAGTTCTGGAAAACTTACTATAAAAGAAAAGGATTGAGGAAATGAAATTCATTCTTCCCAATCCTTTTTCAATATTAGCTACTATTTTTATTATATAGCCAATTCCGACAGGCAGCTATTTACTTTTTGCATATCCTTGAAAATATTCTGATCCAATACCCTTGCATAGTGTTTTGTTACGCTTGTATCTGCATGACCTAACATCTTAGCAACATTCTCCATACTCACGCCATTTGCAAGGCAAATGCTTGTGGCATAGCTATGACGGGCTGTGTAAGTAATATTTAGAAATGCAATAAAAAACAGAATGACGAGAATTAAACGTAAAACGTTTATAATTAAGCATTTTTCAAGAATTGCAGAACAGACATTCCTGCAAAAGAAAACAAAATATTGCGACGTTTCAGTTACCAGACTGTTAGCCGCCTGTTTCGAAAACAACGGCAGGTAACCGAATTTTTACCGATAGGAACAAAGCGGATTTGTATTCACTGTTTATCAATGTTTTGCATGCCAAAGGACGCTTTTCAAAGGAGTATTTTTACAACCTAAAAAGAGCGTTATGAAAGTGGAAAAATTCAAGGTGCTGCTCTACCTGAAAAAGAGCGAGCCGGACAAGACCGGCAAGGCCCCGATCATGGGACGGATCACCCTCAACCGCACGATGGCGCAGTTCAGCTGCAAGCTCTCCTGTACCCCCGGGCTATGGAACGCGCGTGAGAGCCGATTGAATGGCAAGAGCCGGGAAGCGGTGGAGACCAATGAAAAGATAGAGAGGCTGCTGCTTGCCGTACACTCGGCCTTCAATTCCCTCATGGAAAGGAAAAAGGATTTCGATGCCGCCGCGGTCAGGGACATGTTCCAGGGTAACGCGGGCATGCAGATGACCCTGCTCAAACTTCTCGACCGGCACAATGAGGAGATGAAGGCCCGTGTCGGCGTGGACCGTGCACCGACGACAATGTCGACCTACGTGTACACCCGGCGCACTCTTGCCGAATTCATCAAAACGGAATTCAAGGTCTCGGACCTCGCCTTCGGACAGCTCAACGAGCAGTTCATTCGTGACTATCAGGATTTCTGCCTGGAAAAGAAGAGACTGGCGATGGAGACGGTGCGCCATTACCTGTCCATCCTGAAAAAGATCTGCCGGATCGCCTACAAGGAGGGGCACTCGGAGAAATACCATTTCTGCCACTTCAAGCTGCCCAAGCAGAAGGAGACAACACTGAAAGCACTCAGCCGTGAGAATTTCGAGAAGCTGCGTGATCTGGAGATACCGGAAAAACGCAGGTCACATGTCATCACCCGGGACCTCTTCCTCTTCGCCTGTTACACCGGCACCGCCTATGCCGATGCGGTAAGCATCACCCGGGAGAACCTCTTCACGGATGACGAGGGCAGCCTCTGGCTGAAATACCGGCGAAAGAAGACTGACTACCTCGGACGCGTCAAGCTGCTGCCGGAAGCACTCGCGTTGATCGAGAAGTACCGTGACGATACCCGCACCACCCTCTTCCCGCCGCAGGACTACCACACGCTCAGGGCAAACATGAAATCCCTGCGCCTAATGGTGGGGCTCAGCCAGGACCTTGTCTACCACATGGGAAGGCATTCTTTCGCCTCATTGGTCACGCTCGAGGAGGGAGTGCCGATCGAGACCATCAGCAAAATGCTGGGACACTCCAACATAAAGACCACCCAGATATATGCCCGTGTAACTCCGAAGCGACTGTTCGAGGACATGGACAGGTTCGTCGAGGCAACCCGCGATTTGAAACTTATTCTTTAATCCTTAAACAATTAAACAATCATTATCATGC
>CALADR010000355.1 GCA_937890845.1 uncultured Bacteroidales bacterium
GGTGGCCGTAAAACTATGGTGAAGGTGTATGTGCCGGCTTCAAGTCAACGCATACAACCTTCACTTATGAATATTGTTTTATATATGGAATCAACTAAACGCAGACTCCCTGCTGAGTGGGAGAGACAGAGCGGGGTTCAGCTTACATGGCCCCACAGCGATACGGAATGGCAGCAGCTTGACAAGGTGCTTGAATGCTATACGGAAATAGCAGCGACTATACTGAAATTCGAGCCTCTTATGATTGTTGCAAGAGATATTGAAGAGGCAAAGTCTGATATCAGGTCCGCCGCAGAGAAAAAGGGACTGGAAATCGACATTGACAAGATAAAGTTTTATGAATCTCCGCTCAATGATACCTGGGCAAGGGATCATGGTGCTATTTCTGTTTTCGGTGAAAACGGGGAGAAATATATTTTTGATTTCGTCTTCAACGGATGGGGACTTAAATTCGCTTCAGATCTGGACAATCAGATAACTCGTACTATTTACAATCAGGGCGCTTTCAAGGATGATGTGCTTGGTGTGGATATGCGTCCTTTCGTTCTGGAGGGAGGAAGTATAGACTCTGACGGACGAGGAACTCTTCTTACTACTACAGAGTGTCTGTGCTCTATCAACAGGAATGAGTACCTGGACAAGGCTGAAATCGAGGCTGAACTCAAGAATGCCTTCGGTCTGGACAGGGTGCTCTGGCTGGATAGCGGACATATTATCGGTGACGATACAGACAGTCATATAGATACGCTGGCAAGATTCTGCTCGGAAGATACTATTGCCTATGTGTCCTGTGACAATATAAATGATCCTCAGTATGAGGAGTTTTCATCGCTTATGCTTCAGCTCCAGAGTTTCAGGACTCTGGACGGCAAGCCATACAGGCTGGTACCTCTTCCATTTGCAGATGAAATGTATCTTGATGGCTACAGACTGCCTGCAACTTATGCAAATTTCCTGATAATAAACGGCGCTGTGCTGTTGCCTGGAAGCGGATCCCCTAAAGATGAAATTGCACGAAAGGCTCTTCAGGAAGTGTTCCCTGACAGGGAAGTCATAGTGATAAACTGTACGGCTCTTCTTTCAGGACACGGTTCACTCCACTGTATTACAATGCAGTATCCGGAAGGCTATTTGAATGTTTAAAACACAGATTAGGATATGGGAAAAATACTAAAAGTAGGAATGGTGCAGCAGTCGTGCGGGACAGATATCGCTGCCAATATAGAAAAATTGAAAAACAATATCAGGGCTTGTGCTGCGCAGGGTGCGCAGCTGGTTGTCCTTCAGGAACTTCATAATTCTGTGTATTTCTGCCAGACTGAAAATGCGGCACTTTGTGATCTTGCGGAGCCTATACCGGGCCCTTCAACCGAGACGTTCGGAGCTTTGGCAAAGGAACTCGGAATCGTCCTTGTTTTGTCTCTGTTTGAGCGCAGGACTGCCGGGATTTACCATAATACAGCCGTTGTTCTCGAGAAGGATGGAAGCATAGCCGGAAAATACAGGAAAATGCATATTCCTGATGATCCTTGCTATTATGAGAAGTTTTATTTTACACCAGGGGATATGGGATTCCAGCCTATAGAGACATCTGTAGGAACACTCGGTGTTCTTGTCTGCTGGGACCAGTGGTATCCTGAAGCAGCCCGCTGCATGGCTCTGAACGGTGCTGAACTGCTCATTTATCCTACTGCCATCGGAGGTGTGGGTACTGACCCTGTCGAGGAACAGAGGATGCAGAGCGATGCTTGGCAGCTTGTCCAGAGAGGACATGCCGTAGCAAACGGACTTCCTGTGATTACTATTAACCGTACAGGTCATGAGGATGACCCTTCGGGAAATACCGTAGGATTGCAGTTCTGGGGCCGCTCATTCGCTACAGGACAGCAGGGAGAATTGCTTGCAGAGTTTGGAAAGGATGAAGAAGGTATCAAGGTAGTGGATATTGATATGGACAGGACAGAATATGTGCGCCGCGGATGGCCTTTCTTCCGTGACCGTCGCATAGATGCCTTTGGTGATATATTAAAACGTTACGGAAAGTAATTTTATTCAATATGGTCAATATCGGTACAACATTTACCAAGTATGGTAAAAAAGCCCTTCTGTGCGGCTCCGGCGAATTGGGAAAAGAAGTCGCAATCGAACTCCAGCGTTATGGGGTACAGGTAGTTGCAGTGGATAAATATGAGGGTGCGCCAGCAATGCAGGTTGCGAATTCATTCCATGTGATACCTATGCTTGACGGAAAAGCCTTGAGAGAGGTGGTCGAGCAGGAAAAACCGGATTATATCATCCCTGAGATAGAGGCTATTGCTACCGATACCTTGGTGGAGCTCGAAAAGGAAGGATACAATGTCGTTCCTACTGCTGAAGCAGCCCGTATCACTATGAACAGGGAAGGCATAAGGCGTCTTGCTGCCGAAACTCTCGGTCTGCCTACATCGCCTTACAGATTTGCTTCAGAGAGAAGTGAGTTCGAGCAGGCTATAAAGGAAATAGGATTCCCTTGTGTGGTAAAGCCAGTGATGAGTTCTTCAGGACACGGGCAGAGTGTCGTGCGTTCAGAAGAAGATATAGACAAGGCCTGGCATATTTCCCAGGAAGGCGGACGTGCCGGAAGTGGAAAGGTGATAGTGGAAGGCTTTGTTGATTTTGACTACGAGATCACTCTTCTGACAGTCAGACATTCCGGAGGAACCACATTTCTGAAGCCGATAGGACACCATCAGGTGGACGGGGACTATCGTGAGTCTTGGCAGCCGCAGGCAATGCCTGATGCTGCAATAGCAAAGGCCGAACATATCGCCAAGGAAATTACAGACGCTCTCGGAGGATACGGAATTTTCGGAGTGGAACTGTTTGTCAAGGGTGAAGATGTGATTTTCAGCGAAGTATCTCCGCGTCCTCACGATACTGGAATGGTTACGATGATTTCTCAGGACCTTTCTGAGTTTGCACTTCATGCACGCGCAGTACTCGGGCTTCCTATCCCGGGTGTAAGGTTTTTCGGAGCGTCGGCTTCAAAGGCAATAGTCGTGGAAGGCAATACCAGGGAGTATGAGTTCTGCAATCTTGATGAGGTGGTTGAGGAGCCGGGAGTGCAGATACGGCTTTTCGGAAAGCCTGAAATTGCAGGACACAGAAGGCTCGGAGTCATTCTGGCTACAGACGAGACTGTGGAAAAGGCTCTTAAAAAGGCAGAAAGGGCATACGCAAAGCTTAAAGTGAACGTCTATTGAGACATTTTAATTCATACTTGAATACGGTGGATATCCTGCCGTTGAAAGAATATTGTATGGCAGTCGGCCGCTTGTCGGAATATTCTCCGGGAGAATGTTTCCAGACAGGCGGCTGTTCTGTAAGACATTTCGGCTTTCTTGTAAGTGGAAGTGTCAGGTATTGTTGTCAGGCGGCAGACGGACGTGAATTTAATGTAGGATATGCTTTTGACGAAGCTTTCATCGGAGATTATTCAGCTTATCTTCGCGGAGTTCCGGCAGATTTGGGTATCAGTGTTGTGGACAAGGCATCAGTATGGGTGATAAGTGGAGATCAGCTTCATAATTTTGTTTGCAGCAGTGAGGAAAACAGAGATCTTTTCAGCAATATAGCCAACGACTTGTTTATCCGTATGCAGGACAGGCTTCTGGATTTTTATATTCTTTCCCCAGAGGAGCGGTATATCAAGATAATGCGCGAATCCCCATATCTTTTTACACGTATTGCTCTTAAGGAGCTCGCTTCTTATATAGGGATTACTCCTGAAGCGCTTTCACGTATAAGAAAACGTATATCAAAGGTATAATACTTTATTATTTCTGGGACAGAAGCATGAGATTGTGTTCTGCACGGGTCTTGTCAATGATGGCACATACCAGCTTGTAAGTGCGGCTGTCTTTTCTGTAGTCTGCGGGAGTGATGAAATTTACACGGTTCTGTCTCAGAAGTTTCTGGGCAGTCTTTTTCTTTCTCGGTATGCTTGGGTTATACACAGCAATCGAATTTCCTCCGAACATCCTGACTATCTTCATTGACGGGACATCGGTTTCTCCGTCCCCGAAATAAATCATGTTTGGAAAAGGAATCCTCTTGTTTTCTTCAAGCTGGCTGTCGTTTACTTTTTTGCTGTCGCGGATACTTTGTATTCCTTTGTTTATCTTGAAAAGGAACTGCGTCTTGGCAGTGTAATCTACGGCGACTCCAGGCCAAACGGCTTCTCCAGCCTCGTTGTAGAGGAATGTACAGGCAAATATACGCTTGAATTCTTTTGCAATGGGAGTACCTTCAATTATTTCAGCGAGACCGGAAGAGTTGATATAGTGTTCCACTATTACTCCGTGGTCTTTTCCGTATTTATTTATCATGCCGAACCACTCTTTCACTCCTTCGAAAAGCTCAACATCCTTTCCGAAACTTCTGAAGTCGTCTCTGCGTAGTTTCAGACCTGATTTTCTGGCTTCGTCAAACATAAGTTTCATATAGCTGAGTATGCTGCTGGCATCCTGGCCTATGGCTATCTCGTCACTCATTCTCCAGAATTCTTCCGGGCTTTTTCCGATAGCCTGGATAAAACCGAATTCCTGCATATTGCCGGGTGACAGAGTCCCGTCAAAATCATAAATCAGCGCAACGATAGGTTTCTTTCTCATGTTTTTCATTTTTATGGCATTGGACTTGTCTTGTCCATACCTTTCAAAGTTAGCATTTTAAATTAAAACTTA
>CALADR010000356.1 GCA_937890845.1 uncultured Bacteroidales bacterium
CTGCACTGGGATATTCTGCACAACAGATATCCCAACTTGTACAACCGGTAAAATATGAGGAAAATATGCCTTTCAACAGGAACTTCTCCTATGGTATCTTCTTTCTGTCAGCTGCTTTGATGATAGTGATACAGCAGACAATGTTTTACGGAATTTCCATGCTTGCCGGCACAATGAGAGAAGAAAACAGAAGTTTTGCAGTAATGCCAGACAAACTCAAAGGCAAGGGAATAAGCAGAGTAGTTCTGGGAAGAGGGGGAGCATACTGGCTGATATATATGGCAATAGGAGTATATGTCGCAGCTATTGTTCCGAGAATAGCCGGACTTCCTCAGAACGGCACTTTCTGGAGTATACTGATTCTGTTGCTTTTTTACGTTACCGCATGCATCGTTTTCAGTTTCACATTCAGCACATTGATAAAGAGAAGAGAAACAGTATTCGTACTTTTCCTTTTCATGTCGCCAATATGCCTGTTCCTTACAGGATTCTCCTGGCCTACAAGTAGTTTCCCAATAGTATGGAAGTTGTTTTCATACCTTTTCCCTTCGACTTTTGCTGCCCAGGCATTCATCAACCTCAACACTGCAGGAGCAGATCTTTCAATGGTAGAACCGCAAATGACAGCACTTACCATACAGATAATTGTATATTACCTGCTATCTTGCATAGCTGTATTTGTAGAAAACAAACTTATAAAAAGGAAAAATTCAAAGATTGAGACCATAGAATCTTCTTTATAGATTACAGCTAAGTCTGTAAATCATTCACTACAATACTTCAAAACGCAAGTTGCGGGATTCGTCGGAAGATGACGTGTCCCGCAACATCTTTTTAAACGATTAAAATTTTTATCAAATAGTATATAATTCTTACTACTATTCTATAAAATAAGGCTAAATTTGTTTGTTTCGATTTGAAACAACAAACCGAAACAACCGAAATCAGCAACTTAATTAATATGGATTACAAAGAACGAATTTCAAAAGCTCTGTCCATTTCAACAGATACCAAATTATTTGAAATGGGCAAATGTGCATCTGAAAAGGCGCCGGCTATTTTCAAACAATGCTTTCCTGGAAGAAAAGCTGCGATTCTCGCTGACAAAAACACATGGGCGGATTCCTATGCAATCCGGAAGGCATCGCCAAAGGCGACGTTCAAGCTGTAGCAGACCTGTTTGAAGGACTGTCGCTTAGCGGATTTGCAATGCAGGCCGCAAAATCTTCACGTCCGGCATCATGCTGTGACCACCTGTTTAACCATATTATGGACATGACAAAACTTAAAAATGAAAGAGCTGCTTATGACAGCCGGAACTCCATATGATCCGTCATAGATAGGAATAGGCAGACAGCAACTCAAAGATATGTTCCCTTTTGTACAAACAATGAGATACAGATACAATATTCTTGACCTGGCAAAAAGGGGCGGATTCTATGACTCTCTTGTAAATGGAGTGTTCGGAAAAGGCGGAGCCATAGAGATATAATAACACTAAAACATATAAACATGTACAAGACAAAAACAATTATCGCAGCTGCAATTTGCAGTCTTCTTGCATTTACACAAGCCAATGCACAGGAAGGTTCTTTCCTTGGTGAAATGAGAGGAATGAACCACAAGCAGAAAGGTCATGCATACCAGGG
>CALADR010000357.1 GCA_937890845.1 uncultured Bacteroidales bacterium
AGTTTAATCTGAAGAGAAAATGAGTAACTTAAATACAAACTGTACAGACACTGAGAATGGAGCGAATACTGACCAGAATGAAGAAGGACTTTCATTCTGGGGACACCTTGAAGTTCTCAGATGGGCATTGATGAGGATTACAGTTGTCATGCTGATATGCGTAGTAGGGTGCTTCGTCGCAATGCCTCATATCTTTGACAGTTTCATTCTCGGCCCGACCAGTTCCGACTTTTTCTTGTACAAATGGCTTTCCGGAGTGAAGTTTCTCGGGTTTTCTGACGAAACATTCCATGTCGACATAATCAACATAAATGTCGCGTCACAGTTTATGACGCATATAACCACATCTTTCTGGTTTTCACTTGTACTGGTTTTCCCTTATCTTATATATGAAATATGGAAATTCATCAGTCCGGCTCTGTTCCCCAATGAAAAAAGAAGTGTGGGATTTGCATTCGGATTCGGTACAGTGATGTTTTTTGCAGGCTGTGCATTAGGATACTGTCTGGTATTTCCTTTTACTTTCAGATTTCTCACTGAATATCAGATAAGTGAAACCATAGCCAACCAGATCAACCTTAATTCATATATGGGTAACTTCCTGATGATGGTCTTCATCATGGGAACAGTATTCGAGCTTCCTCTTCTTACATGGGTATTGTCACGAATAGGCATTGTCAGCAAAGAATTCCTGAAAAAATACAGAAGACACGCGATTGTTGTGCTTATGGTTCTCGCTGCTGTCATAACACCTACAGGAGACCCTTTCTCTCTTATGATAGTTTTCGTCCCGCTATTCCTGCTTTATGAACTGGGAATAGTTGTAGCCCGGGACAAGAATCCGAATATTGAATAATGCTCACCGGGCTAATACAAGCTATCCCTACTCATTGAACAGTCTGTCAAGCAACTGGGCCCTTTCCCTTGTCAGGCGCCTGATTCTTTCTATTTCGTCATGATAATTGTGGGCAGGCATGTTAGCTTCATTGCTGAACTGATAATAGAACTGCCATACTTCAAAATTGGCATCAATAGCTTTTTGCATTCTGACAGGAAGTTCATCAAGAATCCTGTCAGTCGCAGCCAGTAAGGCATCCTTTTTCAGAGCCCATCTTTCGGCTACGAATCTTCTGAAGGAAGGATCTGACCAGAAACGCCAGAACCAGTCATTCTGAACATAAGGAGGCATCCAGAAACCTGCCTTAATCATCAGACTCTGCAAAGGAGGATATTCCCAATGCGGAACTCTCTTATCATTATTCCATCCCTTGTCACAATCCCAGACAGGACCGAAAAACAACTTATCTACATTTCTTCGCTTGTAGAAATACGTACTGGTATAGCCATCCATATCTCCTGCAAGTTCCTTGACTATAATGAAGTCAGCTAAGGTACGCTCGTCGAAATATTTACGCCAGCCTCTTTCGGAATCAGTATAATTACGACCATAAAGAGCAGATTCCGCTTCATTTATAAAATCGGAAATATAATTATACTGTGACTGGTCATAGTCATCATCTTCGGGATACTTATAGCTGAGTTTTATGCCATGAGACGTATATTTGTCACCTTCATGAAGATCCGCCTCTAAGACATACCCTCCCGTAATCTTGGACGGATCAGAGCCGTCTGCCTTTTTCAGAGATTCTACCTCAATACGGCCTTTGGCTCTCTGCATCTGGTCACTTATCTGATAAACTCCAAGATATTCGCCATCCTTATACTCTCTTATGCCCGTAGAACTGTCTGTATAATATCCTGTAATATAGACATTAAGATATTTCGATGCCGGAGTAAAAAGTACTGCTGCAGGGTCATGGTAATTTTCAGAAGGATTAAAGAGAATCCTGGAATACTCCAAAGCTATATGGTTTCGAATCAACGACTTGTCCATATCATGAGAGAGAAGCGTCCAGCTTTTCGCCTTCGCATGATCAAGTCCCACAGGGCTGAACTTGGAAGGAAATTTGAGACGGAACGGCTTTTTGGGAAGTCCCCATGTGGAGTTTCCCCTGCCTCGCATTTCCACCTTACCGTCAGTTTCGCTGTTCCACCATCCGGAATTTGTTGATTCAGGCGTCTTGTCGTAAAGTTCTATATCCGTCTGCACATAGAAATCTTTTCCTGTAATCTCACTCTCAGGCTTGAAATGCAATACAGCAAGCTCTCTATTTATCTGCGGGCAGTTAAGAGACACTTTATAATCACATGTATTTCCGTTTTCCGCAACTACAGTCACGGTAAAATCATCTGCGAAGGATATTTTCGTTGATCCGGAAAACAGTTCGGCTCCAGCTACAGTCACTTTCTCTCCGTCTGTACCGAACTCAGGGACCAGCATTTCCGGACTATCACCTGAAATCCACTTGAGATACATGGCAGAAAATGTCCTGGTACGTTCATCATAGTCAAATCTGATATCATCTCTGAGGCCACTATTATCCGCCTTTTTCAAAGCAAAGGAAGAAAGGCTGCATGTACTTCTCTTAAGACGTTCCTGGGTTACTGTTATCTCTACATCTTCACAGTCTTTCGATGACAATGTAACAACAGCGCTTCTGTCCTTCCTGCTTGAATTTTCCTTTACTGTAAAACTGAGATTATCCTCCTTTTTTTCAGGACTGTAAACTACATCAATCCAAGATGCCTGATAATTTACAGCCACTCCGGATTCGGCAGAAACAGTAAGGAAAGCTGTCTGGGCCTCATAGGAAAGAACCAGCGAAGAAGAAGATACTATCAGCACCGGACCTTCAGGAACCTGTTCCTCCTTATCCGCAGGATCTTCAGATTCAGTAACTGTCTTTTTTTCACAAGAACAAAACAGCAGTCCGGCAACAGCCAGAGCTGCAAAAAAAATCTTTTTCATTTCCGGCAAGTAAACAAAAGGGAGGGTGCCGGGCATTCCGACACCCTCCCTTGCAATATTAAGTAATAATTCTTACTTCTGCAATAGCGAGGTTATAATCCTACTTCGCAGGAAGTGAGACTGCCTCAAAGACGATACCTGCATCACCTTTGTTCGTACCACCCTGATTACGGACATTGGTCTCACCGTAAAGGTGGTTTCCTTTACCGGTAGCATCGGTTACATACTCTGCCTCACCATCTGTAAATTTCCAGTAAGAGTAGAGTCCGTCTGACTTAGGATCGACTTCATAGAAGTGCTTGTCAGCATTGATTTCCTCCTCGCTAAGAGCCCTGTTCCATACTCGTACCTCAGTCATAAGACCGTGGAAGTCACGGTTGGAGTCGTATGAGTAACCAAGCCAGAAAGCACGTACCGGATCCCACCATCCGCCATCCTCATATGACCACTCAGGTGAAATATTATATGAATTCTTGTAAAGTTTCTGCGGATTACCTACTTTCTGACCATTTACGTAGTAAGTTGCTGTCTGATTTGCAAATGTAACAGCAAGATGATACCACTTGCCAGGCTCAAATTCCATAGGAATATTATAGTTCATATAATTGTTGGCGTGCTGGATACGGTTCACAGGGTTTCCGACATCACCGAAACGGAAAAGATATACGCCTTCGATACCCATAATAGTATAGATTCCACCTGAAGGTCTGTCAAAATCGTCAGAGCAGAAAAGGACCTCCCATGTAAATTCTGAACAATCACCAGGTCCGCCGGCTTCCCATTTAGGGAAGAGTCTGTTCTTGTCCATTCTTGCTGCCCATTTGATGAGGATTTCCTGCTGTGTTACAGAGAATGAAGCTGTAAGAGCCTCTTCACCTTCCTTCACATCAGTCTGGGTAAGAGTTACTGTAGCCGAACGCTTTCCTGTCTCAAGTGCCGAAACTTCGAAATACTCGTTGCCGTCACGTTTTTCCTTATGCTTGATCCAGTCTGTACCGGCATCTGAAGTAATATCTATCTTATATTCTACGTTTGCAGTAACTGGTACCTCAATGGTCTCTCCGGTCATTTCAGCAGTGAAAAATGCAGGTACTGAAAGAACATGTTTTGCCTCCTGAAGGAAATTAATCTCTACCGGAGCAAGAGTTCCTACTGCAGAAACAGTTACTACAGCATTCCTGTCTTCAAGTCCTTCAAGGGCCTTTATATCCATTATGATTTTAGCATCATTCTCAGTGTCTCCAGGGAGTGTAGTAACATGAGTGAGCCATGATTTGGCTTCTTCAGGCACTGCAACCTTGAAATCCTGATAATAGATTCCCTCTGCATAAACCTTGATTTCAACATCCTTGACTGCCTCATGTCCGAATACATTGGAAGCCTCTGACTTAAGCTCTATAGAAGGCAGATCCTGAGGGTTTGAAATGATTTTGAAAGACTGCTCGGCTTTTCCGCAAGAGAAAAGGAATTCCGCTGTCTTTACTTCACGTGTAGAGTTGGCATCAACTGTGAATTTGACGATATCACCGTCAACACCGGAAGTTATATCCGGACGGGTCCAGTCATAAGTCTCGGCTGGCTTCATAGTCCACTCACCTGAGCTTGCTACGATAATCTGTACCTTGCCACCCTGATAATCAAAAGTTTTTTCAGAAGACGAAAGTTCTATTGAATCTGCTTTTGCCGGAAGCGCAGGTGCTTCCTCCTCTTCTTTACAGCCGGCAAATGCAAGCATAGCAGCTGCAAACAACAACATTTTTTTCATTACAATTATTAGTTTAGTTTTAAATAGGCCGGCCGAAGCTTTCCGGCATCTGCCGGCCCTATAACAGTTTCTTTATTTAGAATTTAAGGTCGTGTCTCTCAGGATCGTACTGTCCTTCACCTATCTTATTGTAAACTCCGGTAGGTCTCTGGAGCTCCTGGTCATAGAAGCCTTTGGCCGCAGCAGACATGGCATTGAAAGAACCCTGAAGGTTTGAAGGGATACCGCCTGTACCTGAAGGGTCAAATGCAAACCACATACACCAGCCGAAGCCATCTGCCTTTATCTGACGAGCATGTGATTCAGTCATGCTTGCACCATAGTTACACTGAATTGAAGCACCGCTGCACTTATCCTTTGTAACATCAGCATAAGGGTATGATGCAGAACCATAGTTTGCAACAAAGAAATCTACGAACTGGCCCGGAGTATATTCCTGTCCGGAAGCGTTTCCGCCCTTTTGGTCAACATCAGGATTCCATGCATTGGCATTTGTAGCATTATAGAGGCCACCCCACTCGAAGTAAGAAACTTCTGTTGGCCAGTAGCAAGCCTCCTTCATAGCGAGCTTAAGTTCAAGCATAAGCTGCGAACCTGGTCTTGCTCCATGATTTGTAAACCATGGGTTGCCAGGGATAATACCACCTGAATACTCGTCATCAAGGTTGACACCGTCGAGTTTATAGTCCTTCACAGCCTGTGCCACTTCTTTAGCCCACTCGTGACATCCCCAGTCAGAAAGCTGGCAAAGACCGGCAGCATCATGGTTTCCGAGAAGACCGAGATATACCTTGATACCTTTCTTACGGAGAGGCTGGATATAAACATCACTCTCGTCAAGAAGAGCCTGTACGTTAGGGTTGTTATGAAGATATACCCTGTCCTCTGTTGAGTTGTAGTTGATGTTTGCAGCAAAGAGAATGACTGCATCAAAGAAAGGAGTGCCGTCAGCAAGTACATACTCAAGAGCATTCAGAGGGTTACAATCATTCACCTCAAGATAAACGACGTTCTTGATTGTACGCGGGTTCTGACGCATAACTACGTAGTTCACCCTGTTGTTCTTGCGGTCAACAGTCACTTCAGAACCTTCCTGTGCGGCAGCACGGAGAGGAATCAGA
>CALADR010000358.1 GCA_937890845.1 uncultured Bacteroidales bacterium
GACTGCTTGTATGGTAGTTCCGTCGTTTCTGATAAAACTGATAGATTATGCAGTGGCTCATGGAATTGATTATAATAATTGCTCCCTGAAAAAGGCTATATGTATAGGGGAAGCTCTGCGTACTCCTGACGGAGAACTCACGAAATTAGGACATAGTATCGTAGCAAAATGGCCTGAGTTAGAGCTGTATTCCACATATGCTTCTACGGAAATGCAGTCTTCTTTTACTGAATGCGGTCATCATTGCGGAGGACATGTGCCTGTTGATCTGATAATTGTGGAATTATTGGATGAGAATAACAATCCTGTAAAAGCAGGGGAAACAGGTGAGGTTACTATTACTACTATCGGAGTTGAGGGGATGCCTTTAGTTCGTTTCAAGACAGGTGATATGTGTATCGGTTATGAAGAACCTTGTGCGTGCGGCCGGCATACCATGCGTCTCAGTTCTATACTTGGACGTAAGGGGCAGATGATTAAATTCAAGGGGACGACTTTGTATCCGCCAGCTTTATTCGACATTCTGGACAATATACCTATGGTCGAGAACTATATTGTTGAGGTATTTACAAATACTATCGGTACGGACCAGATTCAGATAAAAATAGGTAGCCATAATCACAGTGAGGCATTTATCAAGCAGATTAAGGATGTATTCAGATCAAAGGTCCGTGTAGCTCCTGATATGTTTTCGAGCCTATAGAGCTTATTGCCAGACAGCAGATGCCTTCTATGAGTAGGAAAGTAATAAAGTTCATTGATCGCAGATAGACTAATCAGAAATTTTGTATATTTGAAACATATACTCAAGGAGTCTGTTCAAAGTGAGCGGATTCTTAATTCCAAGTCGGTTATTTAATACTAGTGATTATGAAGCGTTTATTTGTATCTATCGTTACTTTGACAGCAGCTATGCTTTGTGCGTTCGCACAGTCTTCTGAAAAAGTGCTTTATTATGGCGTTGATTTTTCGGATGTGAAGGTTATATCTGCAAGTGAGACAGAAGCCGATTTTGCCGGTGCTTTTGAGGGTATAAACAACCTTATGGTAGATGAGGCAGACAAATATGATTTTTCACGTGCAATCGGTATGCCTGTTGTTCCATGTCTGGAGTATATGATCAGACAGACCAGACTGAACGATTATTCCGATATGAAGGTCTATAATTTGATCGAGAATGATATTGATCCGGAGGAAAAGGTCAAATCGTATGAACTGAAGGAAACTTCCGGACTTGGCCTGGTAGTGATAGCTGAGGTCCTAAATAAGCCGACTACTATGGCTACATATAAGCTTGTATTGTTCGATATAGAAACTCGTGAGATAAAAGAGTGCCGTGAATTTACAACGGAGGCCCGCGGGTTTGGTCTGAGAAACTATTGGGCTCATACAGTTTACAAGATTACACGTATCAGAAACGTTTTTGCTGGTGATAAGGATTAACTTAAGATATCTTATTCTTAGATCATAGAGGTCGTCACAGTTTCTAACTACCTGGAGAGACCTTAGTGTCTTTGCTGTCTGGCGAAGAAGCAAGCCCTCAGCCCGGAAAAAGACAGAAATAAATATGCTCAAAGTATGAAACTGCCGGAAACAGATTGTATATGAAAAAAGCAGTATTGACCGCATTGTTTGCAGGCATGGTATTGTCAGCCGGAGCACAGAATACGGACTGGTTAGTCGAAGAGGAGCCTGATATAAAGGTGACAGAAGATACGGTTCGTAATACGGCTATTGAGGAGAAAGTGCAGCAAAAATACCGTTTTTTACCCCCCCCAGCCGGGGGACAAAACCGATGTGCCGGACCCTGTCGTGTATGGCTTGTGCTATACAGCAGCCTATGATATGCTTGACAGAAAATCTGTCAAAGAGAAAATTTACAGAAAAGAGTACGCCCCGTATATTCACGCAGGCTATGACTTTGGAGTAAAGCATTGGAAAGAAATCGTTCTAAAAGACTTCTCCTCGCTCCGGCAGCAACTGCAGGGCATTGCAGAGACTACCGGACTGGAAAGGTTTTGCTTCCGCACAGGAGCACTTATGGGAGCATATTCTACAAATCCCGACCCGGAACTGGAATATATCGATGCCGCTATTTCCGATGTGCTGAAGCATGTGAGGAAGCATATCGATTCTGAAAACGAGATGTCCCGGCACTATGAAACCTTATCCGATAAATGGTTTTCTTTTATCAATAAAGAAGAAGAACGCTATTACGATATAGTAAATCAAAACAGACCTTATTTCCTTTGTCAGGAGCATGCCTGCGATGCCCTTATTCTTCCGGAGTGGACAGATTCCGCTGCAGCAAACAATGACATCACCCAGTCAGAGGCCCTGGCTTCAGCAATCGAAAAATTTGATTCTCCTGCAGCCCCGGACGGCATCCGCAGGCTGAAAGATAACATGAAGCTTACACCCGACGAACGGAATGCCCTGCTGGCACCTAATGATATGATTTCGTATGCAGTGGGAGTAGCGCAGGCTGGCTGGATCATGGAATATAAATGGTTTATAGGAGAAGCTCACAGAGAGGAGTTTGATGCAATGCTGCTTTCCCGGGGTAACAGTCCTGCCATCATTGCCGCTTTTGAAGACGGACTGAGGAGTGCCATGGATATAACGGAACGTTTCAAAAATGCGATTCTG
>CALADR010000359.1 GCA_937890845.1 uncultured Bacteroidales bacterium
AAGCCATATACAGATGTGGATACCTGCGCTGCAACTCCCCTTGCTGCATTTACAGCAGTACCGAAAAACAGATTCAGCACCACATTCAGTCCCTGGTCCTTCATTACCCAGGCAAGACTGCCGAAAATATTCCAGGAAGCAAAAACTGACATTTCCCTATATAGAGTACGGTCTCCGACAGGCGATATCTTACACTCCTCATATCTCCGTGAACACCATATCTGATAAAAAACTCTCACGGTACCTGAAGTGCGAGCATAAATGCCCCGTAAGCCACCAGCTTGTCAAACGGGACAACTGTAAGACAAAAGACCAGAACCAGTTTGGCAACGACCTCTGCAACACTTACATAGGCATACACGCTCATTTTTTCGTGGGCGATAATGACAGCATTGTAAGGAACCTGTATCACATTTACAAAGAAAGCCGCCACGGAAAACTGATATACCCACCTTGCAGCATTCATCCTCTCCGGCGAAATGACCAGCTTTTCTTCAAGAAGCCATAGTCCGGCCGTCTCTGCAAGCAATACCACTGCCACAGCTATTGCCAAATGTATGTGGACTGCTGCCGAAAAGACCTTCCTCAGCCTTACTGCATCTCCCCTGCCTAATTCAAAAGTAAGAAAACGCTGGGTAGCCGTAGCCATACTGTTTGACAAAAAGGCAAACATAGCCACAACACCTCCCACAACATTATAGATTCCATAGTCCTCAACTCCCAAGACTGCAAGAACTACTCTGGAAGTATAAAGAGTGACCAACAGGATGAGAATCATCCTTACATACAGGAATACGGTATTCCTGGCAATACGCCTGTTATTGATTTTTGAAATTTCCGACATTATCTGGTTTTCTTCTTCACGATATCATATACGCATCTTGAAGGAAGAATTCTGAGCATAAGATGATTTAATGGACCGTCATGGAAGTTGTCTGCCAGTTTTCGCGCAAAGTCTATCCTCTCACGTGTCATTTCAAAAGAATGAGTTGCCGCATAACGCCCCAAAGCAATTTTGTACCAATATATTATAGACGGCAGCCTGACCCTTCCAGGCACTTCTGCCACTATCTTGTAAATCAAATTAACGACTTCCTGAAATGCGTCTATGCCAAAATCATATTTGGAATAGAAGTCAGCCGGCAGAAAATAGTCGTACTCACAATGAGGCACACATATTACATCTACTGCATGTACAAGATACCCCAATACAAAATACTCGTCTTCAAAAACAGAGAAGGATTCATTGAAGCGGAGTCCGTATTTTTCAATTATCGATCGCCTGAAAAGCTTGTTCCATACAAACTGCAGTAATTTTGCTTTCAGAAGTGTCTCAAGAATCCGGTCTGCGCGGGAAAACATCTGCACAGAGCCTAAAGTCTCCCTTACAGGTATCGGATCTGATGAAATATCCAACCTATAGATATTGTAACCGCTGACAACCATATCTGTCTTTCCAATTTCAGAAAACATACAGGCAAGCCAGTCTGCTCCTACCCTGTCATCGCTATCACAAAATGCTACGAACTCCCCGACAGCATGCTTGAGCCCCAGATTTCTGGCAGCTGAAACACCTTTGTTCAGCTGATGGAATACCTTTACTCTGTGGTCTTCAAGTCTGTAATTCTCTGCTATATCGGAAGAAGAGTCACAACTTCCGTCATCTACCAGTATCAGTTCAAAGTCTTTGAATGACTGTGACAGGATACTGTCTACACATCTTTTCAGGGTCTTTTCGGAATTGTATACGGGTACTATCACCGATATCATAGGAGAGTTTTCTGTCTTGGGTTTCATTGTTTTTGCTTTATTTAAATCGTTTGGACCTGTTTCTAATTTTCCGTTTCCCTACCGGACCGGGCAGGATACATAACAAATACAAGTCAGTCAGTATATCCTGTATCTTCCGGCAATGTCATTCCTTTGGAAACGCATCCGGCTCCTGCCGCCACAGCAAGAGCATCGCATCTTTCGTTTTCCGGATGGCCTGCATGTCCTTTTATCCAGTGAAAGGTTACGCGGTGAGAGCGGTAAAGCGGCAGAAGTCTCTGCCACAAATCCGGATTTTTCGCTTTTGCAAAACCTTTGCTTTCCCAGTTGAAAAGCCAGCCTTTGTTTATTGCATTCACCACATATGACGAATCGCTCACCACGTGTACCTCTGCATTCTTCCACTTTATGGCTTCAAGACCCTTTATTACAGCCAGAAGTTCCATCCTGTTGTTGGTCGTCCTTGCAAATCCGCCCGAAAGCTCCATTTCGTATGATCCGCACTTTAACACGACTCCATAACCTCCTGGTCCTGGATTTCCGCTTGAAGCACCATCTGTATATAAATAAATAGGAGGTTTGTTTTCCATCTATTCTATAATATTGCCGCTCTTGTTCGGCTTGATTTCAGTAGACGGAGCCTGAACTTTCATCCGTCCTGCAATGAGTTCGTCATATGCCTCTCTGTTTCTGCACACATCTACTGCAGCATATATGGCCGAAATCATAGACCTCGGATCAGCCATATCCCTTCCTGCCATCTCGTATGCAGTACCGTGGTCAGGG
>CALADR010000360.1 GCA_937890845.1 uncultured Bacteroidales bacterium
GGGTGGGTCAAAAGTCAGACTCACCCTCTTTTATATTCTTCCTCAGGTTATGTCCAGATATAAATCAGGATTATTTGTTTTCTTTCTGCTCTTCCTTTTTCTGCGAGCCTGTATCGCCTGATGAGTCCTTCTTGTATTTGAATCTGCGGATTTTCTGTGTCGCAGTCTTTTCGAAAGGCTCTTTCATCACCTCGATGTCATTGATCTTGGAGAACTTGTTCACCTGCTTGTTGACATAGCTGAGTATTGCTTTCTTTCTGGCTTCAAGTTTCTCAAAGAACTGGTCTTCACCCTCCTGATCCCAATTTATGATATTGTCATTGAACTGAATCAACGCTACAAGTCTTCCGTCGCGTTCAAGGACTATGGATTCGTTGACATCGTCTATGTCATTGATGACCTTTTCGATTTCCTCCGGGTATATATTCTCGCCGGAGGGCCCTAAAATCATGTTGCTGAGACGTCCTTTGATGTAATAGCGTCCTTTGTCATCCACAGTGGCAAGATCATTGGTCCTGAACCATCCGTCATCAGTAAATACGGATCTGGTTCTTTCAGGGTCCTTATAGTATCCGAGCATGACATTATTGCCCTTGCAGACTATTTCGCCTTCACCGGTTTCTTCATTGACATTGATGAGCTTTACAGTAACGCCAAATGCTGCGATGCCGGTCGAGCCGGGTTTCGTGATTTTCACTCCTGCATTGCAGATCAGCGGAGCGGTTTCTGTCAGACCATAGCCGATTGCATATGGGAATCTGGCCTTTTTCAGAAATTCTTCTACAGTTATGTCCAGTTTTGAACCTCCTATACCGAAGAATTTGATACGTCCTCCGAATGTAGCCTTCAGTTTCATTCCTATGAGTCGGCAGAGCAGGGTAGGGGTGTGCGACTGCATCCAGGTAAGAACGCGGCTTCTCCGGATGGTCGGGATTACACTGTTCTTATAGATTTTTTCGATGATAAGAGGCACGGACAGCATGATTGTAGGCTTTACAGTCTTCATGGCTGACAGAAGTACTGTAGGTGTCGGCGGCTTCTGGATATAATATACGCATGCCCCGCAGAAAATAGGATAAAGTACGCCTATGCTTAACTCATAAGTGTGTGCCATTGGAAGAATTGAAAGCCATACATCCTTGCTGCCTGCCTTGTGGGCGTGGAATGATGCGATTATATTGGAGCAAAGATTCCTGTGGCTGAGCATGACTCCTTTTGCATTTCCAGTTGTTCCGGAAGTGTAGATTATAGTAGCAAGGTCATCAGGAAGAGGCTGTGTGACTTTTCCGTCG
>CALADR010000361.1 GCA_937890845.1 uncultured Bacteroidales bacterium
TGATAAGTCGATTAAAACTGATTGTCAGGTCTTTATTTAAGACGCTCGTGCAGAGCCTTTGCCTGCTCTTCGTATCCAGGCTTGCCGAGAAGTGCGAACATATTTTTCTTGTATGCCTCTACACCAGGCTGGTTGAACGGATTCACTCCCAGAATGTAGGCACTTATTCCGCAAGCTTTCTCGAAGAAGTAGAAAAGACCTCCGATGTTGAATTCGTCGATTTTTTCTATTGTGACCGACAGCTGAGGTACACCTCCGTCAATGTGTGCTAGCTTGGTACCTAGTTCAGCCATAAGGTTGCACTCTTCTACGTGTTTTCCAGTAAGGAAGTTGAGGCCGTCAAGGTTCTGGGCGTCGTCTGAGATAGTCATGCTTCTGCTGCTCTTCTCTACGGATACTACTGTTTCCATAAGGATTCTTTCACCGTCCTGGATATATTGTCCCATAGAATGGAGATCTGTAGTGAAGTTTACTGATGCAGGGAAAATACCTTTTCCGTCTTTTCCTTCAGATTCTCCGTAAAGCTGTTTCCACCATTCACCGAGGTACTGGAGTTTAGGGGTGTATGATACGAGGATCTCTATCTTTTTACCCTTGTTATAGAGAAGGTTTCTCATTGCAGCATATTCTACAGAGAATCGTCCGCCTACATTGTCCTCGATGACGAAAGTCTTGTATCCTTCTTGTGTAGCGAGTGACTTCAATGCACCTCTATGTGCATCTGTTACTGCAACGATGCGTTCTGAGGCCTCTTTGTTACCGTATTTTTCTTCAATATACTGCTTGATGAGTCTGAATGCGACAGCCGGTTCGGTAGTGGTTCCTGATTTGGAAATTACTATGGCTGCTACATTTCTCTGCTCCATCAGGTCCATCAGTTCGCAGATATATTCTTCTGATAGATTGTGTCCCGCAAATACTATTTCAGGAGCATCCTTTTTACCTGCAAGCTGTTTTGCAAAACTGTGAGACAGAGCTTCAATTGCACATTTTGCGCCAAGGTAAGATCCTCCGATTCCGATAGTCACCACCAGGTCTACGCCCTTTGCTTTCCAGTTGTCGCGGATTGCTTCGCATTCTGAAATAAGGCTGTCTGGTGTCTGTGTAGGCAAGTGCTTCCAGCCGAGAAAATCGTTTCCTGCACCGCTTTCGCTTTCCAGCACATCAAATGCTGAAAGAGCTTTATCTAAATATTCATTAAATTCTGCATCTTTGATAAAGGAGCTGCACCCTCCTGTATTTACTTTAACCATAGTGTTATTGAGTTTATCCGGCAAATTTACTTTTTTTAAATATAAAAGCATTAAAAATCTTATCTTTGTTGATTGTAACAAATAATAACCGATCAGAAAAATGAACAGATTTTTGAAATTTATGGCTGGGGCTGCATCCGTATTGGTGATGGCTTCGTCTTGTGGAAATTGTCAGGATGGCAGTAAGATAGGAATAGTTGCCCACAGGGGCTATTGGAACTGTGAGGAGGCTGGCTTTGCCAAGAACTCGATAGCGGCATTGAAATGCGCACAGGAAAAAGGTTTCTGGGGAAGTGAATTTGATGTGAATATGACTTCTGATGAAGTCTTGCTGGTGTATCATGATTCGAAAATAGACGGTAAAGTGATAGATCAGACTCCTTCATCCGAATTTAAGGATGTGCGTCTGGCAAACGGAGAACCTATCCCTACTATAGAACAATACCTTGAGCAGGGCAAGAAGAGTGAGAAGACTATGTTGGTTTATGAACTCAAGCCGCACTCGACTCCTGAAATAGAAAACCGTCTTGTAGATCTGACTCTTGAGAAACTCAAGGAAAAAGGTCTGGATTCCCCTGAGAGAGTTATGTTTATCTCTTTCAGTATAAATATATGCAAGAGGCTTGCTCAGAAGGCTCCGCAATATACGATACAGTATCTTGGCAAGGATTTTTCACCTGAAGCCCTGTCCGGATTCAAGATCAATGGAGTGGATTTCAACTATAAGGTTTTTTATGAGCATCCGGAATGGTTTACTTTAGCGCGGGATCATTCTATGTCTGTCAATGTCTGGACTGTAAACAAACAGGAGGATATGGAAAAAATGATATCTCTTGGGGTGGATATGATTACTACTGACCATCCGGAGACACTGCGCAATATTCTTGGCGACAAGGAAATGCGCTAAAAAAAAAGAAGAAAATATGTCTTGCCGGTGCAAGATTGTGGTATGCATGTTGTTTATATAAAAGGCTGCCGGTCTGGACTGCAGGCCGGCTTTTTTTATTGTAGCAAAGGAGGTATTTATGAAAAGAATGATTTTGGTATCTCTGCTTCTTGTGTTTTGTATTGCGGGCAATGCCCAGGAAAAGACGCGGAGGCAGGAACGGATGGACCGGTGGAAAAAAGATATGGAGGAATTTCGTCTTAGAAGTGAGTCTGACCGAAAGGAAGAGGCTGTAGCTGATACATTGCTGTGGTATCGGGCAGGAGATGCCTTGTCAAAGAGCGCTTTTGTCCTTGAAGCAGATGCTGTTACATTCAGGGATGGCAGGCGTGTTATGGTAAACAGAACATTGAATTTCATATCGGTCAACGGAAAAAGGGGAGTCGTTCAGATTTCACCGAGCACCATGTATTCCGGACCTAACGGAGTAGGAGGCATTACGCTGGACGGGAATATTTCAGGCTTGGAGTCAAGTATTGACAGAAAAGGCAATGTACATATTACGATGAATGTAATGGGTGTCGGGATAAATGCTCGCATTGATATTACCCTTTATTCAGGAAGAGATGATGCATATGCAGTGGTGACGCCGAACTTTTCTTCCCGTACTGTGCGTGTAGAAGGTAAAATAGTTCCGTTCGGTATGTCCAGTGTAGTTGAAGGTATGTCTATGTAGAATTATCAGAAGTATGAAAGTAAAATATTTTTTGCCGGCAATGCTGCTTTCAGTGGCACTATTGTCTTGTAGGAAAGGTCCGTCAGTATCTGATTTTGACGGGGAATTCATGGTTTATACCGCTCGTAACCAGGAGGTTGAGTTTTCTTCTTTCAAAACATTTACAGTGGCTGACAGTCTTCTTTATGTCGAAAGCAACAGAGGGAGAATGGCGCTGGACGGATGGGTGAAGTCGGTCCGGAGTCAATATATAAAGTTGATGACAGACAGAGGTTTTGTTTATGTGGATACCGGAATGGATGACAATGCTCCAGGTACACAGCTGCCTGGCAATCCTAAGGCTGATCTTGGTATCCAGATATCTTATATAGTATCGACAGATTATTTTACATCCCATGTTTCTGTCAATCCTGATTATTGGTGGGGCAGTTATCCGGGGTATTGGTATCCAGGTTATTGGGGAGCCTGGGGAGGCTGGCATTATGCATTCCCTGTGACATACAGTTATTCGGTCCAGTCGTTGCTTACGGAAATGGTTGACCTGACTTCAGTGCAAGGTAAGGACAAGCCTCTCTCTGTAGTATGGAACAGTTATATAGACGGAAGTGTGGGAAATGCATATATGGATAGGGCTCGTTTTGAAAGAGCTGTAAATCAGTCTTTCAAACAGTCAGAATATATTGTGGCTGAAGGAAAGTAAGGAGGACGTTTATGGAAGATATTATAAAAAAGATATTAGTTTCTGCAGTATTGGCACTAGTCACTGTTTCGGTAGTTTCCGCCCAGCCGGGAAGACGTTTTTATGTCGATGCAGGCTGGCAGTTCAATGCGACTGTAGCCAATGATTTTGCCGTTAAGGCCAATGGATGGGGAGCCTATGCAGAGGGCGGATATTATGTGTTGCCGAGGGTGGCCGTTGGAGGTTTTGTCAGCTTTAATACAAACAATGAATATGTGCCGCGTTCCACTTATGTGGCGCAGGACGGCTCCGCCCTTACTACTGATATGACCAATTCTATTTTCCAGATACCTTTCGGCGCGACTTTGCGTTACCGTCTGTGCTGGAAAAAGTTCCAGCCTTATGCACAGACAAAGATCGGAGCGAATTATGCAAGAGAGTATATGTATCTTCCGACGATGTCTGCAAGGGATAGTCAGTGGGGGTTTTACATTTCTCCTGAAATAGGTTTGACGTGGCATCCTTTTTATAAGTTGAATCTTGGACTGCAATTTTCGGTTTACTACAGCTATGCCACTAACAGGTCTGTCGTTTTTGGATTGGACGGAATCAGCAACGCCGGCTTCAAACTGGGAGTTTCTTTCTGACAAATCCATGATTAATTATACGGCGGTGTGTCAATTCTTTATTGGACACCGCCATATTTTTAGTATCTTTGAAAGATTTATAAGAAAAAAGAATAAAAATATAACTAATGGAAAATCACGTAGTGGTAATGGCCGGAGGTATCGGCAGTCGTTTGTGGCCGTTGAGTACTCCTGAAATGCCAAAGCAGTTCATTGACGTTTTGGGGACAGGCAGGTCGTTGATACAGATGACAGTAGATAGGTTCCTTCCTGTTTGCGACATGAAAAATTTCTGGGTTGTGACATCATGCAGGTATTCCGCTATGGTGGCTGAGCATCTTCCGGAAATACCTCGTGACCATATTCTTTCCGAGCCGGAACCCCGTAATACAGCACCGTGTATTGCTTATGCATGCTGGAAAATTTCACAGGAATGTCCTGAAGCGAATATAGTAGTCACTCCTTCGGATGCCCTGGTTACGAATGTGAAGCTGTTTTCGGAGGTGGTGCTGAGGGCTTTGGATTTTGCTGCTTCAGGGCGGAACATAGTTACTATAGGAATAAACCCTGACCGTCCTGAAACAGGATACGGCTATATCAATGCTGTCGGTAATGCATTTGGTAAAGTGGTGAAGGTGAAGGCTTTTAAGGAGAAACCAAATCTTGAGACTGCTATGGAGTATCTGGCACAGGGAGGCTTTTACTGGAATGCAGGCATTTTTGTATGGAGCGCTGAAACCATTGTGTCCCAGTTAAGGATGTTTGCGCCTCAGATAGCAGGTGTGATGGATAGAATTGCAGAAGCGTTTGATACTCAGGAAGAAGAAAGTGCACTTTCCAGGCTGTTTCCTGCATGTGAGAAGATCTCTATCGATTATGCTGTTATGGAGAAATCTGATGACATATATGTCATATCGGGAGATTTGGGCTGGACGGATTTAGGAAGTTGGGGAGCGGTAAAGGCCCAGCTTGACACTGATGCGGATGGCAATGCCGTAATAGGAAAGGATGTAAGGCTTTTCGGCTGCAGGAATTGTATTGTCCATACGCAGGATTGCGGGACGGTCGTATTGGAAGGTCTCGACAGTTGTATTGTCTCGAAAAAAGGAGATAAAATGATTGTCTGTCATTTGTCTGAAGAGCAGAGGATAAAGGATTTTTCCGCAAACACGAAATAGGTCCCGGGAATCTTGAATGATTTGCAGGCGGTGTCTAAGTTACATGACGGTGTCGAGTTACGGTTGTAAAGGCATAAGTTTTGAAGTTGTATGACTGAAGCAAATGTTGTTATAATATATGGACAACGAAGGAAAAAATAGAAAATTTTACAATACTGTTGTTGTCTCGGATGTCCATCTCGGAGCACTGCATTCCAAGGTTGACGAGGCTTGTGACTTTCTGGAAAGCATAAGGTGCAACAAACTGATTCTGAATGGTGATATAATCGACGGATGGCAGCTCGACAAAAAGCAGAAAAGACAGTGGAAGTCATGTTACACCAGATTTTTTTCAATTATAATGGAGATGATGTCCGGTGATGATACCGAAGTAATTTGTCTTAGGGGCAACCATGATGATTTTCTGGATAATCTGGCTCCTTTGAAACTCTCCAATATAAGTATTGTAAAGGATTATATATTGGAAAGTGCGGGCAAGCGTTTTTATGTTACTCATGGGGATGTTTTTGACAGTGTAACTTCCAATATGAAGTGGCTTTCAGTTCTTGGTGACAAGGGTTATAATGTCCTGCTGTGGGTCAATGGTATGTACAACCGCTACCGTATAAAGAACGGCAAACCTTATTATTCCCTTTCGCAGGTTGTCAAGCATAAGGTAAAGCAGGCGGTTTCATTCATATCCGGGTTTGAGGACATGTTGGCTGATCTGGCACGGACAAAAGGCTGTGACGGTGTTATTTGCGGTCATATACATTATCCTGAGGATCGTATGATAGGAAATATCAGGTATCTGAATTCCGGAGATTGGGTCGAGTCATTGTCTGCCTTGACAGAGGATATGGACGGGATATGGAGGATTTTCCGTTACCGCAATGATTTTGTGAACGTACTTTGAGTTTATTGGTTGCCTTTCTTTGGCTTTTTGAAGTTAACATTGGTATTAAATAAGTATAGATATGAAGTATCTATTTATAGTACAGGGAGAAGGACGTGGTCACCTCACACAGGCTATAACTCTTGAGAGAATGCTTGAGCGTCACGGTCATGAGGTGGTCGGCATAATGGTGGGAAAGAGCAAGACAAGGCAGCTCCCTGAGTTTTTTCTGAAGAGTGTCAAGGCTCCTGTACATCAGTTTTTAAGTATTAACTTTCTTCCGTCTGCGGCGAACAGGAAGGCCAACATGGCCAAAAGTGTGGCTTATAACATTGCAATGTCTCCTCATTATTTCAAGAGTATGAGGATAATAAAAAAGGCTATACAGGTCAGTGAGGCGGATGTGGTTGTCAATTTTTATGAGTTGCTTACCGGGCTGACATATATGCTTCACAGGATACCTGTTCCGCAGATATGTATCGGTCATCAATATCTTTTCCTGCATAAGGGATTTACTATGCCTAAAAAGGTATTCGGAGGCTACGTGTGGCTTAAGTTCTTTACCAGGATTACAGCGATAGGGGCAAACCGTTATCTGGCGCTGTCGTTTAGGCAAATGCAGGATAGTGCAGGAGATAAAATCAAGGTGGTGCCTCCTCTTTTAAGGTCTGAAGTACTGGAAACAGAGCCTGTGAAAGGAGATTACATTCACGGATATATGCTTAATTCAGGATTTGCAGAAGATGTCATGTCCTGGCATAAAGAGCATCCGGAGGTCCAGTTGAGGTTTTTCTGGGATAGAAATACGGAGACTCCGGTGACCCGAGTAGATGATACATTATGTTTTCATGTTCTGGATGATAAGGAATTCTTGCGTCAGATGGCAGGATGTAAGGCATACGCAA
>CALADR010000362.1 GCA_937890845.1 uncultured Bacteroidales bacterium
TATTCGGGCATAAGGTGCAGCCATATTACTCATTGAGATGTATACCGCAGATATTGGGCCCTGTTTATGATGAAGTGAAAAATGCTGAAAAGGTTCTTGTTGGAGAACTTAATTCTGTAGATGATAACCCTGTAATCGATCCTGAAAGTGCTACTGTTCTTCATGGAGGGAATTTTCATGGAGACTATGTCTCTTTTGAGATGGACAAACTCAAGATTGCGGTGACGAAGTTGACTATGCTGGTTGAGCGTCAGATGAATTATCTGTTTCATGACAGAATCAACGGTATTTTGCCTCCTTTTGTAAATCTCGGGGTCCTGGGTCTCAATTACGGATTACAGGCATCTCAATTTACGGCAACATCTACCACTGCTGAATGTCAGACATTGTCAAACCCGATGTATGTGCATTCTATTCCTAACAATAATGACAATCAGGATGTCGTCAGTATGGGAACTAATTCGGCATTAATCTGTAACAGGGTTATTGAAAATTCGTATCAGGTAATGTCTATTCACATGATGGCTCTTGTTCAGGCTGTGGATTGTCTGAAAATTTCGGACAAGCTTGCTCCGGCAACGAAGACCTTGTATGATGATATCAGATCAATTATACCTGCATTTGTGGAAGATACTCCTAAATATGTGGAGATCAGGAAGATTACAGATTATTTGAAAAGAGAGGTCTGATGATGGAGAACGGAAGATATGCCCTAGTAACGGGGGCGAGTAGGGGTATAGGTCGTGCTATAGCTTTGAAGCTTGCTGAAGACGGGTTGAAAATAATTATAAATTATATATCTGACGAAGTCGCGGCTCAGGAGACATTGAGGCTTGTCAAGGAAGCGGGTTCAGATGGAGAATTGTTGAGATTTGATGTTGCTGATGCCAGGCAGGTTGAGGCAGCATTGAACTTGTGGAGTGAAAACCATCCTGATGAATATGTCTCAGTATTAGTAAATAATGCAGGAATCAGAAAGGATAATCTTATGATGTGGATGCCTTCTGAGGACTGGCATAGGGTATTGTCAGTGACGTTGGACGGCTTTTTCAATACTACACAGCCGCTGTTGAAAAATATGCTTGTGAATAAGTGGGGAAGAATTATCAATGTGGTATCTTTGTCAGGAATCAAGGGGATGCCGGGACAAACCAATTATTCAGCTGCGAAAGGAGGCCTTATTGCAGCAACAAAGTCTTTGGCTCAGGAAGTTGCGAAAAAGAAAGTTACAGTAAATGCTGTCGCTCCAGGATTTGTGAGGACAGATATGACAAGTGATTTGCCTGAAGCGGAACTTAAGAAACAGATTCCGGCAGGCAGATTCGGTGAGCCGTCAGAAGTGGCAGGACTTGTTAGCTTCCTTGCTTCGGAGAATGCGGCATATATTACAGGAGAGGTCATTTCTATCAATGGAGGACTATATACATGACGTGTAGAAGAGTTGTAATTACAGGTATGGGCATATGGTCCTGTATTGGTGAAAACCTGGAGCAGGTTAAAGACTCTCTTTATGAGGGACGATCTGGCATTGGTGTCGATCCGGCAAGAAAGGAAATGGGCTACAGGTCTGCACTTACCGGTATTGTCAGACTTCCTAATCTGAAAGGAAGGATAGACAGAAGGCAGAGGCATTGTCTTCCTGAAGAGGGACAGTATGCTTTTGAAGCTACGGAACAGGCATTCCGTCAGGCTGGTATAGATGCTGATTTTCTTGCTAAGAGAGAAGTAGGTATTCTTTATGGCAATGACAGCAGTGCCGGGGCTGTTGTGGAAGGAGTGGATATAATCAGAGAGAAAAAGAATACTGCTCTTGTAGGGTCTGGTAATATCTTCAGGTCAATGAATTCGACCATAACAATGAATCTTTCCACTATTTTCAATCTGCGCGGGATTAACTTTACGGTATCTGGGGCATGTGCAAGTGGCTCTCATGCTATTGGTATGGCTTATTTGTTGATAAAGAGCGGGTTGCAGGATGTTATGGTATGTGGTGGCGCTGAAGAGGTCAATATTTATTCTGTAGGTAATTTTGACGGTCTCGGAGCATTTTCCGTGAGGGAAGATGAGCCGCAGAAAGCCTCAAGGCCATTTGATAAAAGCAGGGACGGACTGGTTCCAAGCGGAGGGGCGGCAACTGTGATTCTTGAGAGTTATGAATCAGCAGTAAACCGTGGGGCTGAGATTATAGCAGAGGTTATCGGCTATGGTTTCTCTTCAAATGGGGATCATATATCTGTCCCGAACGTTGACGGTCCAAAGCGTTCACTGCAGATGGCAGTCAGAGATGCAGGAATTGATGTGTCGCAGATCGGTTATGTCAACGCGCATGCGACTTCAACTCCTGTCGGTGATTCGAATGAGGCTAAGGCTATTTCGGAAGTATTCGGGGTATGTAAGCCTTATGTGACTTCCACTAAATCGCAGACAGGTCATGAAATGTGGATGGCTGGAGCAAGTGAAGTCATTTATTCGATATTGATGATGCAAGGCGGCTTTATTGCCCCGAATCTCAATTTGGAGGAACCTGATGAAGCGGCCGTAGGTTTGAATATACCTACTGAGAGGGTGGATATGGAATTTGATATGTTTTTAAGCAATTCATTCGGTTTCGGGGGGACAAACTCGACACTGATTATAAAGAAATTTGAAAAATAAAACTTATGACGAAAGAAGAAATTATAGCAAAAGTTAATGAAGTACTATCCGAAGAGTTTGAAGTAGAGGTAGAAGCTATGGAGCCGGATGCATCTCTTAAAGGTGTACTTGGGCTTGACAGTCTTGATCTGGTTGATGTCGTTGTGCTCATCGAGCAGAATTTCGGAGTTACGATGAAGGCTGCTGATTTTGCCTCAATCAAAACATTTGGGGACTTCTATGATTTCATCTATACGAAAGTAAATGGATAGAAATACAGACAGAAAGTGGCAGGGGCGTTCACGTGGAGGAAAATTCGGTAATGCAGTATTTGTCTGCATTATACGGATTTTCGGTGTGAGGTGCGCTTATGTCCTGTTGTCTTTCGTTGCAATGTATTTTATCCCTTTTGCTCCAAAGGCAACCCGTTCTATATGGTTGTATTATCGAAAAATCATAGGCTATGGAGTAATACGCTCATTATTTGAGTTGTATATGCATTATTTTACATTCGGACAGACTTTGATAGACAAAATAGCAGTCAGATCCGGACGGCATGACAGTTTCAGATTCGAGTTCGAGAACTATGACCGCTTTTTGGATACCATCAGCTCAGGAGGGGGGGTGGTTATGTTAGGCGCTCATGTGGGATGCTGGGAGGTAGGATCCGTATATTTCGGACGATATGGACGAAAACTCAATATTGTAATGTTTGATGGTGAGGATCCGAAGGTTAGAGAGGTTTTGGAGGAAGGTGTCAAAGAAGCGGATTATAAAGTCATACCTGTCAATCACGGTGTTCTGGAGGCGATGTTAAAGATAAAGAATGCTCTGGATGCCGGTGAATATGTCTGCTTTAACGGAGACAGATATACAGATATCTCTACTGCTGTCAAAGAGAAATTTTTAGGAGCGGAGGCGTTGTTTCCGGCAGGCCCATTCAGGATTGCCGGAAAGTGCAAGGTACCTGTTGTCGTTTATTATGCCGTAAGAGAAAAAGGACGCAGGTATCGCTTTATATTTGAAGAACTGACATCCGGAAAGACAGGGCATGAAGAGCTTATGAATGCATATATTGCCTCACTGGAAGAAGTTGTCAGAAAGTATCCGAGACAGTGGTTTAATTTTTATAATTTTTGGAACATTTGATTTATATATGAAGCCTGAAATGAAAATGTCTCCATCACTGGAGAAGGTTTATTCTCATGAACATATGACAGCTCTTGAGGCTCAGCGTTTTGCACAGGAGATTGCCTTTGCGCCTGTTGTTTTTCAGGTCTCTCGTCTGATGTTAGAGTTCGGTGTCTTGAAGTATATTTGTGAGAATGTTGAAGGTGTTACAATAGATCAGGTCGCTGAAAATACAGGACTTACAAAATATGCAGCTAAAGTGCTGCTTGAGGCATCACTCTCAATCGGTACTGTTTTGATTAAGGATGGCAGGTTCCGCATTTCAAAGGCAGGCTGGTTTCTTCTTAATGACAGGATGGTGAAAGCAAATATGAAGTTCAATCATGATGTGAACTATTTGGGGTTGTTTCACCTTGAAGAGGCATTGAAGGAATCCCGTCCTGCAGGACTTAAAGTTTTCGGAGAATGGCCGACAATCTATGAGGGGTTGTCCAGTCTGCCTGATGATGTCAGGGAGAGTTGGTTCGGATTTGATCATTTCTATTCTGATGAATCGTTTGACGCTGCTCTTGAAGTTGTATTTAAGGAGGGACATAGAGTCAAAAGACTTTTGGATGTCGGAGGAAATACTGGAAAATGGGCACTCCGATGTGTCGGATATGATCCTGAAGTAGAAGTTACTGTGATGGATCTTCCGCAGCAGTTGCAGATGATGAGAAAGAACATATCAGGATGTTCTGGTGAAGATAGGATTCATGGTTATGCGGCCGATTTGCTGGACGAGTCAGTGGCGTTTCCTGCTCCGCCATATGATGTCATATGGATGAGTCAGTTTCTGGACTGTTTCTCTGAAGAGGAAATTACGGATATATGCAGAAGGGCAGCCGAGTCGATGGATGTTCATACCCGTCTATATATAATGGAGACATTCTGGGACAGGCAGAAATACGAGACAGCAGCATACTGTCTTACATTGACTAGTGTATATTTCACTGCAATGGCAAATGGAAAAAGTAAAATGTATCATTCTGATGATATGGTCGGGTGTGTTGAGAATGCAGGTCTGGAAATAGAGACTGTCATAGATGGTCTGGGTATGGGACATTCCATAATGATATGTAAGAAAAAACAATGAAAAAGATATTGGAACTGATACCACAGAGAGCGCCGATTGTCATGGTAGATGAATTTGCCGGCATAGAGAATGGTATATCTGTAACAAGATTTGAAATCCGTGAGGATAATCTTTTTGTGCAGTCCGATTTAAGAATGTCTGAATGCGGGATTATTGAGCATATCGCGCAGTCTGCTGCTGCAAGAGTCGGTTTCCTGTACAGGGAAAAAGGCGAAGAGGTACCTGTCGGCTATATAGGTTCTGTCAATAAGTTTTCCATTGCAGAACTGCCTCTGGTCGGTTCTGTTTTGATTACGTCAGTGTCTATAATTCAGGAAATTATGAATATTTCTATGATTGAGGCTATATGTAGAGTGGCTGATCGTGAGATTGCTTCTTGCAGAATGAAGATTTTTTTGGATGTGGAGGATAAGGCTTTATGAGAAGGCGTAACCATATAATAACCTCTGCGCAACCGTCGCTTGTAAGTAAGACGATTGTGAGTGTAAGATTCAGTGAGGTGGATTCCATGTCGGTTGTATGGCATGGCAACTATGTGAAATATTTTGAAGATGGCAGGGAGGCTTTTGGTCTTGAATATCCTGGGATAGCGTATCTGGATATATATGGCAATGGTTTTACCGCGCCTGTAGTAGATATGCATATACAGTATCTCAGACCGCTTACTGTAGGACAGACTGCAGAGGTAGAGGTCAGATATATTGATACCAAGTCAGCAAAGATATGCTTTGAGTATATTATCAGGCGTACTTCTGATGGCGAAGTCGCTGTAAAGGGTTCGACAGTCCAGGTGTTCCTTGATAAAAGCGGCGAACTTATTCTGACTGTTCCTGAATTTGTTGAAAATTGGAAAAGAAGATGGCTGAAATAAAGAAAATATGGTTTGGAGCCGGGGTAATGGATACGGCTCTGGGAAACTATGCTGAAACATTGTCTGCAATTTTAGAGAACAGGAGTGGACTGGAGTTTTCCCAAAAAAGGGGTATGGTTACAGGTGAAATCAAATCCAAGCCTGTGACAGGAGGATATACTGAGTTGGAGTCATTGATGATAAGGCAGATGGAATCGGTTCTGTCTCAGTCCGGACTCACTCTGGGAGATAATTCTGTTCGGTTTGTCTTATCTACGACCAAAGGAAATGTATCTTTGTTGGAAGGTAATACCGACCATATTCCGGATGATGCATTCCTTTACTTTTCAGCGGAAAAGGTTGCTGCATATTTCGGAGCGGTAACTAAACCTATAGTTATATCAAATGCTTGTATTTCAGGAGTTTCTGCTTTTGTGGTAGCGAGGAGAATGATTCTTTCTGGTGAATGTGACCATGTCCTGGTGCTCGGATGTGACTTGTTATGTGACTTTGTGACATCCGGCTTTGCATCATTCAAGTCAATAAGCAGTCAGCTTTGCAGGCCATACGATGTGTGTCGGGACGGACTGAATTTAGGTGAAGCCTGTGCTTGTGTCCTCGTTACATCTGATGAAGGAAAAGCGGTAAAGCCGCTTGTCAGACTGGAGGGCGGAAGCGTGACTAATGATGCCAACCATATATCAGGACCGTCACGTACAGGAGACGGGCTGTTTTATGCCATAAGGAATGCTATGAGTGAGGCCGGTGTCATGGCATTGGATATAGGAATGGTTAATACACATGGTACTGCCACGGCGTATAATGATGAAATGGAGAGTAAGGCAGTTGCTCTTGCCGGTCTTTCCGATGTGCCACTTAATAGTCTGAAAGGGTATATAGGCCACACATTAGGAGCATCTGGCGTTGTTGAAACTTTGTTGTGTATCAGTGAAATACGTGATGGCGTGGTATTTGGTACAAAAGGCTTTACAGCACTTGGAGTTCCATGTGCTGTAAATATTGCTGCCGAGCATAGGAAACTTGGTAAAAGCAGATGTGTCAAGACTGCATCAGGATTCGGCGGTTGTAATGCTGCCATTGTTATAGCAGCAGAAGAATGCAATGATCCTGTTATGGGGTTGCCTAAGGTAGCGGAAGCGGAATGTACAGCTGAATATAGTCTTTCAACGGTATCGTCCATGCTGTTTGCAGAACATATAAGACAGGAGTACAAGGCTCTAGACGAACCGAATATGAAATTCTTCAAAATGAGTGATTTGTGTAAGGGGGCCTATGTTGTGATGGAGAATCTTATGCGAATGACGAATTTGTCTGAAAAATATGAAAAGACAGATATTGCAGTTATATTGGCTGGAAAATCATCTTCTTTGGATACTGATATTGCGCACCAGCGCATTCTTGAAAAGAGACTTCCGGAAGGAACATCCCCGGCTGTATTTGTATATACTCTTCCAAGCGTTGCTGCCGGCGAGATTTGTATAAGGCATAAATTCCAGGGTGACAATACTTTTTTTATTGACAATAATGATGCTCGAGCGTTATGCTATGCACGTTTGCTGATAGAAAGGGGATTTGCCAAAGCTGTGGTATGCAGATGGTGCGAAAAATTGGAAGAAAAGTATAGTTTTGAATTTAAAGTATTGGAAATTAAATAAATATATTGATATGGAGCAGATAATTCAGGAACTTAAGGAATATATTATTGAGGAACTTAACCTTGAGGAGATTACTCCGGAGGATATTGATACTGATGCCCCTCTTTTCGGAGACGGACTCGGACTTGATTCGATTGATGCCTTGGAGATAATACTTATCTTGGAGAAAAATTATGGTGTCAAGATAGCGAACAGTGCAGAAGTGAGGCCTGTTTTCTACTCTGTCAGAACATTGGCCGAGTATATTGTGAAAAACAGAAAGTAGGGCATGGCTTCTGTGGTGACAGGAATCGGAGTCGTGTCGGCTCTTGGTACAGGTGTTCAGGAAAATCTGAATGCCTTGACTTGTATGAAAAGCGGCATTTCGGACTTTCCTGAGATTCTTGTCACTGGAAACAAATTGCCGGTAGGAGAGGTGAAACTTACCAATGTAGAGCTTGCCTCCGTATTAGGTTTGTCCGAGGACAGGCATATGTCCCGTACCGCAATGCTGGGTATGTTAGCCGCAAAGGAAGCATTGGATGATGCATGTCCTGATCCCGGCTTGCGTGTCGGCCTTGTTTCATCGACCTCAGTCGGAGGAATGGATCTGACTGAACATTTCTTTGCTGATTTTATGCAGGACCCCGACTCGGGGCGTTTGAGGGATGTTGTTATGCATGACTGCTGTGCCAGTACAGATGCTATTAGAACTACTGTCAGTACAGCTTGCTCTTCGGCAGCAAATGCATTAATGATAGCAGACAGACTTATACGTCACGGTATTTTAGACTGTGTGGTAGCCGGTGGTACAGATGCCCTAAGTGCGTTCACTATGAACGGTTTCAAGTCATTGAGGATTTTGGATGACAGAAGGTGCCGTCCATTCGATGTGTCACGGGCCGGGTTGAATCTCGGAGAAGGGGCAGGTTATGTCGTCCTTATGAGAGAGGATCTTGCAACAGGAGATGTGGGGTATTGCAAATTGGCAGGATATGCGAATAAGAATGACGCTAATCATCAGACTGCTGTTTCAGAGAATGGGGACGGTGCATATCTTGCGATGTGTGAAGCTATTGCTATGTCAGGTATTAGTCCTGAATGCGTAAGTTATATCAATGTCCACGGCACAGGAACACTTAATAATGACAGTTCGGAGAGTAAGGCTCTGAAGCGAGTTTTCGGAGATAATGTCCCCCCGTTCAGTTCTACAGGTCATACACTTGCTGCTGCAGGAGGAATCGAGGCAGTTTTCTCGGTTCTTTCAATAAGAGATGGGGCTATATGGCCGAATTTGGGTTTTGAATCTCAGGATGATGACTGCAGTCTAAGTCCGCAAGTACGGCTTGTCACAGGAACTGATGTAAAATGCGTGATATCCAATTCATTTGGTTTCGGCGGCAACTGTTCATCTGTTGTTTTTGTAAAGGATTGATGGTTATGGGATTGTATGTTCAGAATGTAGTCAGAAACAGTGATGTCAGGACTGATGTCAGGACGCTTGTCCCAGATGCAGGGGCAAGGAGACGTATGAGCCGTATCGTCAAAGAGTCTGTTTGTACAGCAGTAGAATGTATTGGTGGTGTGGACATGATTTCAGAGTTAGATGCGATAATAACAGCTACAGGGTATGGATGTCTTGCCGATAGCGAGAAATTCTTGCGTAATATCATAAATGATAAAGAAGAGCTTCTTAACCCTGCGCCTTTTATCCAATCTACATTCAATACAGTAGGTGGAGTACTTGCAATGATGCGTCATAATCATTGTTACAATATGACGTATGTGAACCGAGGGCATAGTTTTGAAGATGCATTGCTGGATGCTTTTTTGAGGGCTGAAGATTGTATATCTCATAGGATTCTTGTCGGAGCATTTGATGAAAGGGTTGATTCCCAATATCATATAATGGAAAGAATGGGTGCGTGGCGAAACGGACAGTGTGGGGAAGGTGCTGTTTTTATGTTGCTTTCATCACAGCAGACGCAGGATAGTATTTGCCAGGTGAAGACAGTGGATTTTGCTGGAACTAAAATTTCCGATGCAGAATGTATGAGAAAATACGCTTCGTGTCGGGGTGTGCGCCTGATCAGAAATGATATTTCCGAATCTGGTAAATATCCGTCAGCTTCTTCTGTTATGTTTGCCTCTGCGGTGGATATGATTAAGGAGGGAGAGCCGGAGGTGATTATTTATAATGATATTTGGGGTGGTGGGCCTGCTATTGTAGTATTGAGATGTATCTGTTAGCTGTCATATTGGTGCTTGCATTGCTTGGCTTTATGGTATGGGCTTCTTCCGATATTGGTAGTAGCGTGTATATGAAGGTATTATGCAGAGGAGCGGTAAGGGAGAAGGTTGTGGCGCTGACTTTTGATGACGGCCCGGAAGATATGACATTGAAAGTGCTTGATTGTCTGGATTCGCATGGTGTCAAAGCTGCTTTTTTCATGGTTGGAAGCAAGATTGTCAGGCATCCGGATATTGTCAGACGGATAGTTGCAGGGGGACACATTGCGGCAAATCATACATGGTCCCATAGCAGTACTTTTCCATTAATGCCTGTGTGCAGGATGACTGATGAGATATTGAGTACTAATCAGCAGATAAGTTTGCTTACAGGAAAGGGACCGGTATTTTTCAGACCACCTTTCGGTGTGACAAATCCTTTGGTGGCGTCAGCTGTCAGGAGTACAGGAATGACAGCGATAGGTTGGAGTATAAGATCTTTGGATACAATACAAAAGTGGCCCAGAGAAAAGATACTCAGGAGGATATGTAAAAGACTATCACCAGGAACGGTTATTCTGTTACACGACAGATGCAAGGATGCCGACAAGTTGCTGGAGATGCTGCTTGAATGTATAGAAAAAGAAGGTTATAGGGTTGTATCCATTGAGGAGATGTTCGGAGCCGGGGCATATATGCCACTGGCAGAACATGAAACAGAAAAAACAGATGAGAATTAGAAAGATATTGATGCTTTGGGGATTGTTTTTCGCTCAAATGCTTGCCGCTCAGAATGTTGAAGAAAGGTTCGAAGTGGAGCTTTCGCAGAAAAGCCGTACCATTAAGAATATTATATGCGACTTTACGCAGACCAGATCTATGTCTGTATTGGCTGAGGATATAGTTAAGAGAGGAAAATTCACATATCTCAGACCAGGAAATATTCTTCTGTCATTTGATGACGGAGACTATATAAAAATGACTGATCTGCGTTTTACCATGCAGAGTGCCGGTGTGCATACAGATATAAAAGTGAATTCGAACCCTGTGCTCAAGGAACTGAGGAAAATCCTGTCAGCTTGTATGACTGGTGACATAGAGGCTATGTCGTCAGGGTTTTCTATGAAAGTGGCTGAAAATAAGGATTTTTACGAGGTGATGCTCATTCCTCTAAAAGGGCGTGGCTCTGTCAGGAT
>CALADR010000363.1 GCA_937890845.1 uncultured Bacteroidales bacterium
TTATTGTTTTTTGGGGGGGGGTAATTTATATATTTGTCACTGTTACAAATTGCAAATTGATTTAAGTCAAGAGCAGAGATCTTTACTGATTGTAATTTTGCTGACAGAATTGACTGTAAATGAAACCACTCTATCGAATATTGCTGACCGTAGTTTGCCTGCCGTTACTTTTTGCAGCCTGCAGCCTGACAAGCCTCATACAGGAAGAGTCAAGGCTTGAACAGGTGCGCGTATATCTTGCTGACGGATCGATAATAGAAGGTAAAGCCAAGTTGCCGGATCTGCAAGATAAGACTATCCGCATTGTTGCAGAGGGCAAGGAACGCAGGCACATTAAGGCGGATAACATAAAAGCGTTGGCTTTTAGAAGAGAAAATACGGAAGGTCGGCGAGATATTTTCCTTTACAGTAAATACAAGAAAGCCGATATGGTTTTAGGGCCTTTCTGGATGAAACTTGAAGGTTCCGGTCCTCATCTGGATATATGCCGTTGCGGAGCATATTATGCATATGGAAAAGACGGCGAGATGGAAGTCCGGTCATCATTCAATGACCGCATTTATATTGTAGCATTCCGTGGAAACTCCCCTGGGCAGCTGATCGGGTATGATGACAGCCGCATTGCAAGCCTTAGAATGAATCTTCTTGAAATTCTGGGGGATGACCCTGTATTATGTGGAAAGTTGCAGGGTAGGGAGTTGTCTGTTTCAGACTATCAGACCATATGTAGTGAATATAATCCTGAAAAGAACAGTGAGGATGGGAAATTCGTTTGATCATATCTGTAAATATGCCTTATGCATTGTTCTTGTATTGGTATGCAATCTTTCCCGTGCGCAGGATTATTATAATTTTACACAGGTAGATGCATATGCGGGATATTCTTGGATTGCAGATACTTATAGCCATTCTGCATATACTGCAGGTATTAGTGCTGATTATCATTTCCATAAAACATTCTATGCTTCAGTTACCGGCCGTATTACCAATTATAAAGGAAGAAAAATCTCAGATTATGAACCGGTAGGTGCTCTTGAAGCAGAAATACTGGATGATAATTTAGGCTCGTGGATGGTGGGAGCCGGCCCTGGTGCAGACATAGTAAGCAACAGTATGGACAGGATTTTCGCCTGTATTTATGTGGGATATGGAAAAGTGAGCAAGGATTATGAGGAAATGAGCAATGACGGGTACGCGGAGTCATTTGATTCAAGGAAAGCTGGTGTCGGCTGTATTCTGCAGTTGGGATATGAGCATTGTTTCGGAGGTGGCTTTGTGATGGGAGCTTCGCTGGACGGCCAATATCTGGCAGGAAATTTCAGTTGGACTGCCGGACTAAGGCTGGGCTTCAGATTTTAGAGAAGAAATATGTTTTCAAATAGCAGGCAGTTGGCAGGAATTGATTTAAAATAGTATTTAAGATATGAAAAAAATTATTCTGTATTTTGTAGTTCTGCCTTTTATTATGGCAGGTTTGACTTCTTGCGGTGTTGCTCAGGCTGTGTTGCAGATTCGCAATGAGACCAAGTTTGAGTGTGCATCTGTTGTATTGGATGATGGAACTGTTCTTGAAGGAGAGGCAGTATTGCCGAACGGATATTCTGAGAGTATAAGTTTCAGGACGGAGAATGGGGAAAAAAAGAAAATTCCTTCTTCTCAGATTGATTTTCTGACAATGTGGAATAAAAATCACGGTGACAATAAGTATGTGCTTGTCTACAGGGATGCTTATTTAGGGACCACGAAGAAAAAAGGGGATATCTTCAAGAGCAGGTGGATGCTTCCAGAAGCTGCTGGCCCTCATCTTTCAGTAATGGCGTATGCAGATGATTTTCAGTTTAATGCATATGGTCAGATGCTTCTTGTCGGGGAGCAGATACGTTACTATTTTTTCAAAGGAAATGACGGAAGAGGCTATAATGTAGCTTCAAAGGGTTATGTCAATTCGGTACCGCTCGCCCGCAGTGAAATAATGGATTTTCTCTCCGATGATCCTGATCTTTGCAAGGCAATTGAAGAAAAGAGAATCGAACCTTTTGAGTTTGATGTCATTTGCGAAACCTATTCTCCTGAAAACGGTACAGCAGAGTGATTGGTTGCCAGGAAGAACGTATTGTACAATTTTAAATTATATTGATTTATGAAAAAGATTCTATTTGTAATTCTAAGCATTGCTATGCTGGCCTTTGCAGGTTGTAGCAAGGATTCCGGTAAGGAAAGCGGAGATGGAGAAGGACCTCTCAAAAAAATTACCTGGGAACAGCTCGTCAAGGAGCATCCGTTTATGGGCGGTTTTCCGAAATTTGACGGAGAAATCGAGGGCTATGTATATAAAGAGACAATGGGACTTGAGAGTGTGGTTTTCTTTGACTACAAAT
>CALADR010000364.1 GCA_937890845.1 uncultured Bacteroidales bacterium
GTTAGCAGAAACACCGCCACCGATTGTAATGTGCTTTATTCCTGTCTGCTTGGCAGCCTTCACAAGTTTGTCCATAAGTATTTCAATCAAAGTGCGCTGGAAAGAAGCACATATATCAGCCTTGTTCTTCTCCATAAAATCCGGATCCAAAGCTATCTGGTCCCGGACAAAGTAAAGCAGAGATGTCTTTACTCCGCTGAAACTGTAGTCAAGCCCTGGAATATGAGGTTTTGAAAAATGGAACTTGTCCGGATCGCCTTCCTTAGCCAGTCTGTCAACAATAGGACCTCCCGGATACCCCAGTCCCATCATTTTAGAGCATTTGTCAAAGGCCTCTCCTACTGCATCGTCAATCGTCTGTCCCAAAATTTCAAAATCAAGCGGACTGTTTACCTTTACTATCTGCGAATTGCCTCCTGATACAAGAAGGCACAGATACGGGAACTCCGGCACCGGAACATCCTTGTCATACTGCCTTATGAAGTTTGCCAATACATGCCCCTGGAGATGGTTCACCTCTACAAGAGGCTTGTCCAAAGCTATAGCAAGCCCTTTAGCAAAAGACGTTCCCACAAGCAAAGATCCCAGCAGACCCGGTCCCCTTGTAAACGCTATGGCTGTTATGTCAGAAGCCTTGATTCCGGCCCGTTCGATAGCCTGACTGACAACAGGCACAATGTTCAGCTGGTGAGCACGTGAAGCCAGTTCCGGTATCACTCCTCCGTATGCCTTGTGCACATCCTGACTTGCAAGCACGTTTGATAAAAGATATCCGTCTTTTATTACTGCAGCCGAAGTGTCATCACATGAGGATTCTATTCCCAATATTATATCCATTTCCTTCCTTTTTACTTTAAATTGCAATTGCCGTTACGGAACAAGCCGGGTCTGACACATATAATCCGCACCCGATAGTCCAAGCCCTCCGCAGGGCACATGCTTATGACATCAATAATTTTGCAAAAATAGGAATAATATTAGTATTTTTGTAAGTTTCACCATTACAAGGAGCGATTTATCAAAAAAGTATTGAAAATACTCTGGCTTACGGCCGTTGCCGTTTCTGCTCTTATTTTTGCGGGGTTGCTTGTCATACAGACCCCGCAGGTACAGACTTTTCTGGCCGGTAAGATACTGGAAAAGCTATCGGAAAACATTGATGCTGACATACGGTTCGAGAGGATACACATAAAACCTTTTAATACCTTAATCCTCAAAAATGCGGAAATCCTTGACAAAAATCCTTATCAAGGAGCATCAGACACACTTTTCAAGGCAGAGTATGTGATAGCCAGATTCACTCTCAGAGGACTGACGGAGGATGAAGGACTGCACATAGGCAGGGCATATATCAGAAATGCCCGTATGGACATGGTCATAGAAGAAGATATGACCAATCTTGAAAGAATATTCAAGATAACAAAGCATCATGAAGAAAAAAAGCCACAAGGAAACGTATTTGATATAAGGAAAGTCCATATTGAAAACCTGGCATTTTCAATGAAAAACTTCAGAAGCGGCGGGGCTGAGGCCAGCGGCAACAGCATTGACTGGAAAAACTTGGATGTTACTGATATAAATATTGAAGCCAGGAATATCAAGCTAAGCGACAGACTCATGTCCGGAACAGTGGACAATATGTCTTTCCGTGAAAAAAGCGGTTTCGTATGCAGGTTGCTGTCAGGCTCGGCAACAGTTGGACACGGGGCCTGCAAAATCACAGGAATAAGAATAAAGGATTCTGCATCTGACCTGGACATACCTTCTTTTAACATGCTTTACACATGTACAGGAGATTTCAAAGACTTTGTAAATAAGGTAAACATCAATGCAACATTGGCTCCAAGCATATTGGACCTGTCAACATTGTCATATTTCATTCCGGGACTTGAAGGAAATACACTCAAAATATCGGTAAAAGAGACTGTCGCACACGGAACTGTTTCAGATTTAAGAATAAACAGGTTCATTGCAGAAGCACAGGAAGGGCAGATAGTCGCAGTTATTGACGGAACCTTGAAAGGACTTCCTGAAACAAGCGATCTTGTAACAGGCATAAATATCGAAGAGTTGAGATTCAACACAACAGCTGCCGAATCCCTGCTTAAGAGTTTCTCTGCCAAAAAGTCACCGGATATAAGCAAATATGCAAATGGTACCGACTTCATATTTTCCGGAAAGATATCCGGCCCGATCAGTTCGGTAAAGGCTGAAGGCAGCCTCTCATCAAGTATAGGAAATGCGGCTGCAAGACTGGAAATAGCGGGACTCAGTAAAAAAAACTCTGATATATCTGTTTCCGGAAACCTCAAAACCGACAATCTGGATATCCGGGCCGCAATAGGGTCAGGCCCTATACACCAGTGCAGTCTTGATACTGAATTTTCTGCTTTGTTTGACAAAGACGGCCCGAAAGTGGATATTGAATCACTCATCATTAATCGTCTTAATCTAAACAAATATGACTATAGTAAGATTGCCGGCACAGGAACGTTAAAGAACAATACATTCGACGGAAAGATAATATGCAATGACCCTAACCTTAATTTCATGTTTCAGGGCATTTTCACTTTGTCGCCGAAAACCAGGAATTCCCTATACCGGTTCTATGCAAATGTAGGATATGCAGACTTGCACGCAATCAATGTTGACAAACGCGGCATGTCCAGAATAAGATTCCAGACAACAGCCAATTTCAATAAAATCAGGCACGGGGACATGCTTGGGAATATAAACATAGGAGGCCTCGTTCTGGAAAACGAACACGAGAAATACGATATAGGTGACATAAACATATCATCTCATTCAAGCGATGACTTGTATAGAATGAACCTGACATCATCACTCGCATCCGGCTCTTTTACAGGAAGCGGCTCACTTTCTGACTTCATAAAGGATTTTCAGTCTGTCACCATTAAAAGGGAGTTGCCTGCTATATTCAGCAACACGACAAGCACTATGGCAGGAAGAAAATATAACCTGAACTTCAATTTCCATAACAGTATGGATCTGCTGTCGTTCGTTCTTCCTGGACTTTATATAGCAGAAAACACCAACTTCACAGCCAGCATTGACACCTCGGGAACAATGCAGGGAAAACTGAAGTCACAAAGAATAGCTTTCAGAGAACAATTCCTAAAAGACGTTACCCTGGAGTTCAACAACATGAATGGAAACATTTCAGGCGAACTGAAAAGCGAAACCATAAATGCCGCATCCCTGAAGCTAAAGAATAACAACCTACGTCTTTTTGCAAAGGAAAACCACCTGGGATTCGGCTTTACATACGACAATGAAGACGAACTTCATAACCGGGGAGAAATCTATCTGCTCTGCGATTTGGACAGGACAGTTTATAACAGACTTGATTACACGGTAACCCTCCTTCCGTCACGGATATACCTCAACTCCAAAGAATGGAGCATACTTCCTTCCGAAATCAATTTATGCGGCAAAGATTTAAGCATAAAAGACATGCAGTTCAGAAGCGGAGATGAAACAATACGTATCAATGGAGGCATTTCAGCAACGGCAAAAGACACGCTGTCCCTTGAATTGTCGCGATTTGACATTTCTGCCATTACCCCTCTTCTTGGTAAAGACCTTGCACTGGCAGGAGCTGCGACAGGTAAAGCCAGACTTATTTCCGACGGAAAAGATAAAAAATTATTACTTGAATACCTCTGCGACTCTGCCAGTCTTTCAGGCACACAACTAGGCACAGTCAGACTGGGCAGCAAGTGGGATGAAACTTATAAGAGATTCAACATATTGCTTAACAACTCATTGAACGGAAAAAGCTCTTTTGACATAAGAGGATATTACTCGACCAAGAGCAAACGTATCAATGCCGATGCTATACTGGACAAGCTTGACATAGCTTTTGTAGCCCCTTTCCTGGAATCTATTTTCAGCGAAAGCAGCGGCCACATTTCCGGAAAATTCTCAGTTCAGGGACCTCCTTCCAGACTTGATATACAAAGCACTGGAGCAAGGTTTGACGATGCCGTACTGAAAATAGCATTTACAAATGTTCCTTATACAATAAATGGAGGCTTCCACATTGACAGCAAAGGTGTCTATTTCGACAGTATTTCACTGAAGGACAGAAAAGGCAACAGCGGAACAGTCACCGGAGAAATTAATTATGACTACTTCAAGAACATAAACTTCAATACATACATAAATGCAGAACGTATCGAGTGTATTGATATAGCTGAAAAGCCTGGGGAGATATTTTACGGCAATTTGAATGCAACTGCCGGCATTTCGCTTACTG
>CALADR010000365.1 GCA_937890845.1 uncultured Bacteroidales bacterium
CCAGCCGCAAGACTGCTCCGAATATAGTAAATGTCGTATCTTCGAAGCTCTTCGAGAGCACTGCATCATGCAACCTTTCTGAAACAATGAACTTCCAGTCAGGACTCAGAGTAGAGAACAACTGCGGAAACTGCGGCACCACACAGCTGAGAATCAATGGTCTGGAAGGACAATACTCTCAGATACTTCTGGACAGCAAGCCTATATTCAGCTCTCTTGCAGCAGTCTATGGACTCGAGCAGCTTCCGCTGTCAATGATTGAAAGAGTGGAAGTGGTAAGAGGTGGAGGTTCCGCTCTCTTCGGAGCAAATGCCATAGGCGGAGTGGTAAACATCATTACCAAAGAGCCTCTGCGCAACTCTTTCAACCTTTCCAACACTACAAACATACTCGAAAAGGGACCGGCAGACTTCAACACATCTCTCAACGGCTCTTTCGTTTCCGATGACTACCGTATGGGAGCATACATATTCGGAATGGTCAAGGACAGAGGTTCTTATGATAGAAACGGAGACGGCTTTTCCGACATTCCAGAACTCAACTCTGAAACTATAGGATTCAGAGGCTATTACAAAACAAGCAGACAGACACGCATTACTGCGGAATACCACCACATCCACGAATTCCGCAGAGGTGGAAATGCTTTTGACAGACCGCCCCATCTTGCTGACATTGCAGAGCAGCTTAATCATAAGATAGATGGAGGAAGCCTGACATTCGACTGGTTCGGAGCTAACGAGAGACACTATCTGTCAGTATATACGGCAGCCCAGAACATTGACAGGGACAGCTACTATGGTACAGAGCAAAACCCTGATGCATACGGTGCAACATCTGACATAACTGCCGTTGCCGAATACAATTACAATAAACTGCACGACATATATATCGGCTACAACAGGGACTTTGCACAAAGCACCAGCACAATCGGGGCTTATCTTCAGAATGAATGGAAAAACGACAAACTCAGCATTCTTATAGGAGTAAGGGCAGACAAACACAATATGATGAAGAAAGCCGTATTCTCTCCACGCGTGAACCTGCGTTACAGTCCTATCAAAGACCTGGGACTGAGAGCCAGCTGGGCAAGCGGATTCAGAGCTCCGCAGGCATACAATGAAGACCTGCACATTGATGCTCTGGACAACAAAGTTGCCATAATACGTATTTCTCCGGATCTCAGGCCCGAATATTCACACAGCTTCAGTGCTTCTGCCGACTACTATCACAGTTTCGGCAAAGTACAGACAAACTTCCTTGTGGAGGGATTCTACACTATGCTGGACAATATTTTCACTCTCCAGAAAGTAGGTACTGATGATGATGGCAACATCATAAAGGAAAGGCGCAATGCTGACGGAGCAAGAGTCGGAGGCCTTTCAGTGGAAGCAAAAGCAGGAATACCAGGCAAGTTCGAAGCCCAGATAGGCTATACTTTCCAGAAAAGCCACTATACAGAAGCACGCCAGTGGTCAGACGATGTTGCTGCAGAAAAAAGAATGTTCCGCTCCCCTGACCATTATGCCTACCTCACGGCTTCATACAACATTACAGAGCACTTCAAGGCATCACTGTTCGGAAACTACACAGGCAGAATGCTTGTCGAGCACAATGCAGGTGTAATAGAGCAAGACACAAACTTCCTCACACCTGACTTCTGGGACATGAGCCTGAAACTGTCTTATGACTTTCACCTTACAGGAAACCTGAGACTGGAAATCAATGCAGGTGTAAAGAATGTTCTGGACGCATATCAGAAAGACATTGATTGCGGTGTACAGAAAGATGGAGCCTACATCTACGGACCGTCGCTTCCGCGCACATGGTTTGTAGGAGCAAAATTCTATCTTTAGTACAGTCTTTTACAGTTAGGAAGACCTATGACCTGACAGCATTCTGTTCCAAAAAGGGGCTTCTACGGTACAAACCTGCCTGCGGAGAGAAGTTGGTACGGAAACAGAGGGTCTGCAGTACCGAACAGCATTCAAAGTACATTCGGTCTTGTCCTGTAAGATAAAACAAGA
>CALADR010000366.1 GCA_937890845.1 uncultured Bacteroidales bacterium
CCGGATCAGCCGGAGATGAATCAAAGAATCTGTTGTCCATAGCGGCAGTCATATCATTTTTTCTCGCCGGCAGGCGGCAAAAGGTTTTTGTTGAGTGTGAGGTAGAGCTCAATACCGGTTCCCATCAGTTGCGGTATGGCTGAAGTATCTGGAAATTGCTTGTAAACAAATGCATTCAGCGAATCATTATAGTCCTTGATAGTCTTGTCGAAGGTTATTCGGCTTACATTCAATGAGTTGATGTGCACAGCATCCAATGCGCTCATATAACGTATGCCTTTAAGGTCTGGGATGAAGGTTTTGTTGTCAAGATCGTTAAGGCCTACTACAAGGTCAATCACCGATTCGCTTTCAATTGAAGTACCTGGGAGAATCTCCCTGTTGTCTTTCAGCTGCTTGATTACATTGTTAGTAGCTATATCATCTATATATATGAGTTTGCCAAGAGAAAGTCCTCGTGCGGAAAGTTCTGCCTTTGCCTGGCGCATAGAATAGCCTACAAGATTCGGCATCGTGATTTTCTTAGGCTGTACTGCATTGATTGTGAGCTCGATTCTTCTTCCTTTCTTTACATGTGCACCCACTGCTGGAACCTGGCGGAAAACAGTACCTCGTGCCATTCTCTTAATATATACGGAGTCTGCGACTTCTACAGTCATGTCATTTGCACGAGCTTCTGCCATGGCTTCCATGACAGTCATGTTGGTAAAGTCAGGAACGCGCAATTCCTGATTGTGTCTGGTAAGTACTTTCAACAGGAAATTAGCTCCTAAAACCAAAACGCAAAGTAAAATTGCAGATGCCAGAATATTTCTGACAATCCAGTTACTTAAAAATTTTTTAATGTCCATTTTCTAATTCGCATTTATGCGCTTGTAAATTATATTCTTACCAATGTATATTTTCTGCTTCCAAGCCCTATCTTTTCCCCATGTTCCACGCCTGCTTCCCATTTGGTGTCAGGGTGGACTATATGGAACTTGTCATCTCCTATATGATGGCTGTGCCCGCAGCATCCGTGACTGTCTTTTTCCTTGTCGGAAATGACATTGCCTTCAAGTACCGGTGCTGCTTTCACCAGATCTGCACAGGCGCAGTCCAGGGCTACAGGGTCGAATGAGGCTGCTATTCCCAAGTCAGGTATGATGGCAGCATCGTTATGATTCCAGCAGTCGCAGTTGGGGGAGACATTCATTATGAAGCTGATATGGAATGACGGCTTGTCTTTGACTACTGCCAGGGCATATTCTGCTATTTTGTAATTCAGTACTTCTGAAGTGTCGTAATCCTTGACCACAGCTCCATCGCATCCAACACATTTGCCATAATCTATAACTGCTTTTTTATCTGTTACCTTGACAGCATCGTGTCTGCAATATTTTTCACAGATATGGCAGCCAATGCAATGCTCGGTATCGATAACAGGCTGTGAAGAAGAATGCAGTTCGAGTTTGCCTCCCACGCTGGCAGAACCCATACCGAGGTTTTTCAAGGCACCTCCGAAACCGGTCTGTTCGTGTCCTTTGAAGTGGTTCATGGATATTATGATGTCTGCATCTGCTATGGCAGACCCGATTTTCGGAGCTTTGCAATATTCTCCGTCAAGAGGAATCTCCCTGTATTCTGTTCCTTTAAGGCCGTCAGCTATTATGATGTCGGCATGGGCAGAAATAGGGTTGAATCCGTTGTCCATGGCAGCATGGATATGGTCTACTGCGTTTGACCGGCCTCCTGAGTACAGGGTGTTACTGTCAGTGAGGAAAACTTTTGCTCCAAGGCTTTTGAGTACATCAACAACAGCTGCGGCATAATTCGGTCTTATGTAGGCAAGATTGCCAGGCTCTCCGAAATGGATTTTTATTGCAGTGAATTTTCCTTCGAAATTAATTGTTTCAATGCCGGCTCTCTTGACCAGCTTCTGTAATTTCTTTATGAGACTGTTTCCCGGAGTCGTCCTCAGGTCCGTGAAATATACTTTTGAAGTTTCCATATCGAGATTTTAAGCTTTAAAACCAGTTATATAAGCGGAGCACCTTGGAAAATGACCCTGAAAAGC
>CALADR010000367.1 GCA_937890845.1 uncultured Bacteroidales bacterium
GACTGATATTCCGGAACATGAACCTGTTAAACTGGATCTGAAGGGAATGAATCAGGGAGAGATAACTTCGCTGCTGCAGTATAATTATCCGATTTTTACTGACGACTTCATGTTCAGAATGCAGCCGGACCAGTTCGAAAAACTACGGTCGGAGTACAAATACCGTCGTGAAATTTATATAGATTGACATATTTTTAATAACATACTAAAGACTTTGACTATGTTCAATGAAGGCGATGTGAAGCAGATCGAATCAAGAGGTTCGTCTGTCGCTGCCATCGACAGGCAGATAGAGCGTTTTAAAAAGGGTTTTCCCTGGATGAGGATTTGTGCTCCAGCGACCCCTGTCAAGGGAATATCAGTAATGGATGCAGATGATGTCAGCAAAGCTGTGGCTTATTATGCTTCAGCAAAAGTAGCAGGCAAATGCAAATTCGTGCCGGCATCAGGAGCAGCTTCGCGTATGTTCAAGGATTTGTTTTCAGGATTGGACAGACTGCGAGAAGGCAAGGAACTGGCTTTTGATGCTCCGGCAAAAAAGTTTGTTGACAACATCAGAAAGTTTGCATTTTATGATCCTGAGATTTTCGATTCAGAAGCAGGGGGAAGTGCATATATGGAATCTGTATTGTCTAAGACATTGGAACAGGAGCCTTTGGCATATGGCACTAAACCTAAAGGTGTCATAAGATTCCACAGATATGATTCAGGAGAAGTGAGGACTGCATTTGAGGAGCATCTTGTGGAAGCTCAGGAATACATGAGGAATGAAGATGGTTCAGCCAATATAGTTGTCACTATATCTCCGGAACACAGGCATCTTTTTGAATCTGTGCTTTCTGTTGTAAAGGAAAAGTATGAGAAGAAGTTCGGTGTTAATTACAATATTAAATTCACCTTCCAGGACAAAGCTACTGATACTATCGCGGTAGATGTTGAAAACCGTCCTTTCAGGACAGAAACTGATTCCCTGCTTTTCAGGCCTGCCGGACACGGTGCTCTCATAAACAATCTTGACAGTCTTGAAGAAGAACTGGTTTCTATTAAGAATATAGATAATGTCGCGAATGAGCGTTTCCTTGGAATTACTGCTGATTATAAGAAGGCTTTGATGGGCAAATGCTTGGAATTGAGGGATATAATTCACGGTTTCTTACATCGTATGGATGCTATGGATGATATATCCGATTCTCGCTGTAAGGCGTTGTATGACGAGGCTGCAGCTTTTCTGGAGAAAGAATTGTGTGTGTCATTGCCGGAAGTTTCTTGCGATAGAGAGAGGGCAGAATTGATTAGAAGAAAACTTGACAGGCCGGTCAGGGTATGCGGCATGGTAAAGAATGAAGGCGAACCGGGGGGAGGTCCTTTTATCGTAATGGATAAAGATGACTCTACATCTCTTCAGATTTTGGAAGGAGTGCAAATCAATATGGCTGATGAAAAGGCGCGTAAGGCACTTTCAGAGGCTACTCATTTCAATCCGGTAGATATAGTGTGCTGTCTGCATGATTACAAGGGCAGAAGTTTTGACCTTCATAAATTTGTGGATCAGGATGCTGGCTTTATAAGTTCAAAGAGCTATCAGGGTCGTGAACTTAAGGCTCTTGAGTTGCCAGGGCTCTGGAATGGAGCTATGAGTGACTGGAATACGCTTTTTGTTGAAGTTCCTTCCGAGACATTCAATCCGGTAAAGACTGTTCTTGACCTTCTGCGTCCGGCACATCAGTAACTATATTACTTTTATCTGAAGCCTTTACTTTATATGATATATTGCACAGTCTGACTTTACCTTTGAATTTTGGAATACTGTGCAATATATCATATTTTTTGTATCTTTGCATTCGTGTACCTCCTGAACCGGTAAAAATTTTGCCGGATGATATTTATTTACAGTAATTTAAAGAAATTTATATATGTTGTCTTCGTTTTGATGACAACATGTTTGTCATTTGTATCCTGTGCTAAGGATGCTTATTTTGAAATAGCAGATATGGAGTCGCGATACCCTGTAGATGTGGAGATATCCGGTTTTGTATATGATAAAGATACTAACCTGCCTATAACGGGAAAGAAAATTGAAATTATACTGGAGGTCTTCAAGGATAAGGCATATATTTCCCCTATGCAGGTCAGTAATGTTACCTCTGATGAAGATGACGGTAGTTTTAAAATAGAAATATCTGCCATGTCCAAGTATTTGAAATTGATGGCATTGGGTGCGCCGGATTACGGGAATGGCTCTATAGAATATTATCTTGCTCCGAGTGGAGTGCAGTACGATGAGGACTATGATGAGTATAAGGCGGAAAACCAGATTATTTATCTTGGCTTAAGACAGGGTGGCCGTCTGATTCCCTCC
>CALADR010000368.1 GCA_937890845.1 uncultured Bacteroidales bacterium
AACACACTGTTCATATAAGGGGTGGCATAACATACCACTGCTATCAGGAGTGTGATAAGCCAAAACCGTTTCCTTTCATGCAGAATATGAAGGGTACTATCGGCAATCCTTCTGTTCAAAAGTGCCAGCGTCAGGATGCTTGACAGTCCAACTACCAGATTGGGCTCTGTCATACAACAGCACCAGTTGATGAAGATGAGTGTAAGCATCATAATACTTAAATAAAATTTTCTTGCACTGTCAAATACTACCATCCTCCACATGAAGCTTTGCATGCAGCGGTACGGTTTTTTATATAAGCAAAAAAATGCCAGAAGTAGCAGGAACGGGAACAAAAAACGGATGATGGTTAATGTATGTATCATAGTGAATTCATTTAGTTATTTGTATTCTCAACGTGTTCCTGCTCTTTTCTCTGGATTGACTCCAACCGTTCAGCTATGCGCCTGTTCAACCGGACATTATAGCTGAACGATTTCTGGTCAATAGTGGGGTCTTTTGAAAGTTCTTCATCCGTTTCGATGAGAAGATTCAGATAAGAATCCAAATTGGAATCGTGATTCATTTTCCCATCTCCTATGGCATAATCATCAGTCAATGAAGTCACCTTGTCCAACGTATCAGGGTCAATATCATCGGCCAGGTCATAGGCCCTTTTAATGCTTCTCATAACCATCAGGCAAGAGAATATGAGGAAACACAGTATAGCCTTGATTATTATATTCAGGTCAAATACCATCATCGCCAGTACAGCCAGCAGGATGACTGTAAAATAAAAAACATAAATTTTCCTGTTAGTATTCATAATCGTCAAGTTCAAGTTTTATTATACCGAAAGAAGCTTTCTCTATAATGTATTCGACATCACGCAAAGTGAGCGCATCATGCTTAATCCGTTCAGAGGCTGAAGGGTCTTTTTTGCAGAGAGCCAACAGACCCATGTTCAAATCGTATTCATTGATGTTCCAGGTACAGGACCTCTTGAAACAGTAATGTTCCCTGTAGCTTTTCAAAGTGATAGCTTTAAACAGCAGCGGCTTCAGCATTCCATCCTGAAGTATTCGCATCTCTACCAGTTTTTCTGTACCGATAACCTTTATCCATGTCCTGTTTTTCTGTATGATGTCTGCAATGAGGTAATACGTTTTCCTGTTCATTCAAAGTCCGCAGTTGAAGTCATTCATTATCTGGACATGCTCTCGCTTTTCTATGAATTTTCCACGACGTTCATGTAGTCGCAAATCTTCAAAAATGTCAGCAGACATAACCTCAATGGAATTGTAGATGGTAACATATAACTCATGGATAAGACCGTCCGTATGTGTCTTGCAGTTTATCTTGAACATACGTTCCGTCACCGGATAACAGTAGGCGCAGCATTCATGTCCGTATGCGGTAGCGGATGATGGCACTATGTGGTAAAGAATGGCAAGATCCGCATTCATCTCAAACATGTCCAAAACCTTTTCGAGAGGCTGAGGTTCGTGTACTTCATAAGGAAGTACGGCATAATCTTCGTAAGTCTTGATTTCCCCAAGCCAGTAATTATCAATAATGGCTGGCAACAATATGGGACCGGATGATCTGAATTTTAAAATAGCTTCCTGTAACATGATATTTATATGATTAGATGGTTGATATGTATAATCGAATTAGCTGATTCGGTATTTTTGTGGTCACATCCCGATCGATTAAGTGTTTGCTGTCTAATCTGGAAATGATAGCCGGATAATCCTTTGCCATATCCGTCATAAGCCGAATCTGTTCCGGTGTCAGCATTGTTATGGCAAGGGCATCTATCGAGAGATAAGGTTGTAACATCATCCACAAGTAAGCATTGGCATATTGCGAATCCTTTACTATACCACGTTTCAGTTTCTCATGACAGACTTTGGCATTCAGAAGCAGACGGCGGCCTGTCCTCATGGACA
>CALADR010000369.1 GCA_937890845.1 uncultured Bacteroidales bacterium
TCAGAGACTTATAGAGGAATGCAGCCTGACCCAGGAGCAGATGGCACTCAGAGTCGGGAAAAAAAGAGCATCCATAACAAATTACCTCAGGCTTCTTAAGCTTCCTGCAAAACTTCAGCATGACTTGAAGGTCGGACTTCTGAGTGTTGGCCATGCAAAAGTTCTGCTGGGTGTTGAAGGAGAAGAAATGCAGGAAAAGCTTTGTGACCTTGTAATCAAAGAAGATCTGTCAGTAAGACAGCTGGAAGAAAAGATCAAGAAACTGAACGGAAATGAAGAGAAGAAAGACAAGACCGGACAGGATCTTCCTGAGGATTACTTCAAAATGCTTGAAATTTTCGGCAAATTCTTTGATAACAATATAAGTCTCAAGCGCACACAGACAGGAAAAGGTACAATGACAATAGATGAAGAGGTCAAAAAGTTCTTGAAAGCACTCGAAGACTCTAACATCTGACATAAAATACCGTACACCCATACAGTACAATGCTGAATAAAATAAATATAAAAATCATATTGGTTATAATAACCTGCCTGACATCCTTTTCCTTCAGTGCAAATGCACAGTTCAAGGAAGAGGCCTTCACCCAGAGTTATAACCCGACAGACTCCCTGAGCCCGAAAGACACTGCCGACAAAATGTTCTCATTCAAAGAACTGTTCGGTGGAGTAGCCCACAAACAGGATTTGAGAATCGGAACCATGTTTGCCGGCTCGGTTTTTCTTCCAGGACTGTCACAGATTTACAACAGGGACTATTGGAAACTACCCGTTATTTATGGAGGTATAGGAGCCTTTGCCGGATTCGGAGGATACTATTTGCACAAATACAATGTTTCGCGTAAAAGATACAATGAAATACTGCTTTCATTGCCGGAAGGATTGTATTCGGACATAAACATCACTCCGGGAATAGACTATAGAGCAAAACGGTTGGGCACTGGGCTGCTTATCGGTGCCGGACTTATGTACTGGGGAGCACTTATGGATGGTGTAGTAAGCTATAAAAGCGACCTTCACCCCCATCCTGGAAGAGCAACTCTTTATTCCATTCTTCTTCCAGGTCTTGGACAGGCTTACAACGGAGAATATTGGAAAATACCTATATATTACGGAGGACTCATTGTATCTGTCCATTGCCTATATACAAACAATATCAACTACAAGCGTTTCAAAAGGATACACAATGAAGCCACTTCTCCAGACACCGAATATACAGGATCAATTTCCGGAGAAACAGCAAAATGGTATCGTGACGTTTACCGCAGATACAGAGACTACTCTATAGTAGCAACTGCCCTTGTGTATCTCCTTCAAGTCATAGACGCCAATGTCTTCGCGTATATGCACGATTTTGAAATAACGGATGACATAAGCATGAAACTGGAGCCTGCAATAATAGCTTCTAACAATGCCTACGCATTCAACATGCCTTCTGTAACTTCCGGGCCTTCGGAAAATGCAATAGGCCTCAGACTTGGAATCAGGTTCTAACACATCATAGGACACTGCTCCCAATATTCAGTAAATTTAAAAAACAACATACACATCTTATGGATATTTTCTGCTCTATATTGACCTCCTTATCAGTCATTTAGCAACGCCAGACGACCTTTTCGGGAATCAATCTATAATCAGAAACATTATTCAAATCTGATGCAGTTTAATATTTTCACTTTACTTAACGAAATAACAATGACAGGTAAAATAAAAATTATGACTGCCGCTATAGCAGCAGTCCTGATGTTCTCTGCCTCAATATGCGCACAAGCAGCAGACAATTCCGGAAAACCGAGAATTAGAAAGAACAAGACACAACTGATTAAAGAAAACACTGAGTTGACAGCAACCGTTGATTCTCTGACAGCTGAAATAGAACGATATAGGAAAGAAATGCAGAAGAGTGACTCTCTGGCTTCGGAAATAATGGATATATATGAGGAGGAACGCGAGAAAAGCCAAAGCATCTCTCCTGAGAACTATACACCTGAAGTAACTGACAGTCTGCTCAACTTATGGTATTTGCACAGGATACTCAGCGACAATGAAACGGAGCATTTCGATATGGATTCTGTCAGGTTTGAATCAAATGTCCCTGATGAAGTATATATACGCCGTATCAAGGAGATGAATTCATTTATCAAGCTTCCATACAATAGCATTGTGAGGAACTACATCATTCTGTACTCTGAAAAAATGGCTAAAAGAATGCCTGAACTGCTAGGACTTTGCAGCTACTACATGCCTATTTTTGAAGAGATTTTCGATGAACATGAAATTCCCGAGGAGCTGAAGGCCATGGCCATTATAGAATCGTTCCTGAATCCTACTGCTGTTTCCAGAGTAGGGGCCAGAGGCATGTGGCAATTTATGTATTCTACAGCAAAGCATTATGGTTTGAGGATAGATTCATTCGTAGATGAAAGAATGGATCCGGTCAAGTCAGCACATGCCGCTGCCGAATACCTTAAAGATGCATATAATATTTTCGGAGACTGGAATCTCGCCATAGCATCTTACAATTGCGGAGCAGGAAA
>CALADR010000370.1 GCA_937890845.1 uncultured Bacteroidales bacterium
CAAATGCTCTGCAACAATACCTCCATCAGGATGCAATTTCATCCTGATAGTATCAGACTGAACATCATTTCTGTCCCAAAAAATGAAATTGCTCCTCGAGCCCTGAGTATCTATTTCTTTGAAAATCTCGTTATCTGAATCAACAGACATTTCCACTATGTTTGTAAATATCTCTTCCTCTATATTGACTTTAGTCTCTCTTAGTACCTTCATTCCCAAATATCTGCATTCTGAGGGAATATCCGAAAGAGTAAGATATGTTTCATATTTCTTGTTTTCCTTTTCTAAAAACACTTTTCCGCCAGGTGTCTGCGCCGGCAGTTCAGATGATGCTGTAACAGGCTCGACTCCGGGAAGTTCAGCTCTTATTTCCACTTTATCACCCGGCTTATATTGAGGTATGGATACCCAATAAGGAGAATTGATCCAGGTTCCAGTGTGCTTCATTTCCAGATCTGTGCTTTCCCCGTTTATTTTAAGATTCAACTTAAGATGTTCCATATCATATTTCTCCATCGGCCTGCTTACTGGCTGTGCCACTCCGACATTGACCACAGTGCTGTCATTGTCTCCTGCCATGCATGATAAAAAGAGTTTCGGCTCTGCATCCGGGCCGATAAGCTCAAACTTGTATTCACATGCTGTCAATGCTGCTGCAAATGCAGCTGCTGCTACTGATTTTACTATTCTGCTAAATGTAGTTTTCATTTCTATCTAAAATTTCAATATGTAACTGAATGACGGTATGATTGGAACTACTCCCAATGCACTTGCCACAAAGGTTCGGGAATCGCCACTGTCTGTCACTTCCATGACCTCTGCCATTATCGGATTCATCCTGCTATATACATTATAGACACTGAGGTTCCATATCCGCTCATTTCCTCTCTTTGTCGTTTTCCTGAAATTAATGCCTACATCAAGTCTGTGATAATCAGGAAGCTTGACATTATTGGGCTCTACATACAGGAGGTAACTTCCGTTATAGCCCTGATTAAATCCGTTCTCTCCCTCATATTCAGTCCTATATGTCGGAAGAGTCATTCTTATGCCGGTAGAATAGTTCCAGGCGGCATAAGCATCTATTTTCTCACTGAACTTGTATGAAAAATTCACTGTAAACTTATGTCTGCTGTCGTTTCTGTCCAAAAACCAGCCTCTGCTGAAGTCGTCAAATTTTCTTTTACTCCAGGATATCGTATAATATACTGACAGATCAAGCCTTTCAGTATTCCATCCCGCTTCAACTTCAGCTCCGTATGCTTTTCCTTTTCCTTCTCTGAAATCATACTCCCATTGATGTAGTGGAGGACATAATGCGTTTGCCTTTCCATATTCCCTCAGATGGTCCATTGTCTTCCAGTAGCCCTCCACATTAAGTCTGATATTGTGGGGAAGATCAAGATAAATCCCCCCTGCCACCTGTCTGGAATGCATAGGAGCTATTCTGGCAGTTGACGGCAGCCAGGTAGATACAGGCAGGTCGAGGTTTACCGTTGTCACCTGATGACTGAACTGGTTCATTTCAGAATATGAAAATTTCATAGACGCCGTCTTGCTGAACCTGAAGTTAAGTGCCGCCCTCGGTTCCAGGGCATGCCTTGTTTTATTTTCCGACCCCATCATGACATATCTCAGACCCAGATTCGCATCCATCCATTTGACTATATGGATCTCGTCTTCCAGATATACAGAAGCTTCATATCCGCTATATCGGGCTCTGTCACTGATGTTGTTGTGGCTTTTGATTTCCGAACCTAAGATTCTGGTATCCCATTCACTGCTCTTTGGGAAAAAGAAATGATATTTTCCTATTGCCCCGAATCTCAAGTGATTCACTTTGGAGAGTCTCCAGTCAAAATCCGCTTTGAAGCCGGCATCACTCACAATCGTTCTGAACGACTCACTATATCTGCTTATCTCGACTTCATTCTGGTCTTCATACTCTTTAGATTCTGTGATTCTGAAGTTAGAATTGTACATACTGTAATATACGGACATCTCTGTACTTAACTTGTCCGTAATGTGTTTTTCCCAATTTACGGAACCTAGAAGATTTCCCCATCCTGTCTTTATCGAAGATGTATCTCTCGACATATAGGAAACACCGTCTGATGATATTGATGAAACGAACTCCCCCACTGTCCTTATTTTGAAGGCATCGCGTCCGTAATATATGTTGAAACTCATCTTGCTGTCATCCTTGAACTTATGAGTAATCTTGCCGTTCAAGTCCCACATGGCATAATTGAAGCCTTTCTTGTCTTCCTTACCTTTGTTCCTGGCATTTATTATGGCCATTACCGGAGTCGTAACGATATCAAGCCAGGAACGACGCAGTGCCACATTGAAAGAGGTCTTTCCTCTTACGATTGGTCCTCCATACTGGATCCTACCTTCTGTCAGTCCTATCGAAAAGACTCCGCTGTAGTCATAAAAGTCCCCGTCCTTGGTCCTTACATCCACTACAGACGAAAGCCGTCCGCCATAACGGGCTGGAAATCCGCTCTTGTAGAAATCGACAGATTCGACGATGTCTGTATTGAATGATGAAAACAGCCCGGCCAGATGGCTGACCTGATACATAGGTACTCCGTCCAAAAGAAAAAGGTTGTCACTTCCTGTTCCTCCGTGCACATAAAGTCCTGATACCAGTTCTGTTCCCGTGGATACTCCCGGGAGCTGCTGCAGTGTCTTTATCAGGTCAGGACTGCTCATGAAGGCAAATCCTCTGTTGAATTTCTTACCGTCGATATGTTTCAGACCTGTCTGTGTCCTGTTTATGTAATGGACCGTCTCCCCTGTTATCCTCGCCTCCGTGAGGGTGTCGTTCCTTTCAGGAACTTCTTCAGGTATGTCAGACGATATTATTTCAGGCTCGGCAGGTGTAAGGACTATATATTTCCCCTGCCTTTTCCACAAAATGCCTGTGTCGTGGAAAATCCGGTCCATAGCCTCTGTAAGTTTCATTCCATCAACGGATTTGCCAAAATACGGCTGCCCTACAGAAAGAGAGGAGTCATAGACAAAACTGACTTTGTATGTCTCTTCTGCCTTGTCCATCATTTTTCTTACTGTGAGTATCTCGATTTGGGCTTTTGCAGATAAGGATGCCAGTGCTACAGTCAGAGCTGCCAATATTATTTTTGCATAGTATTTCATTCCTTTCATTTTTCGCAAGTGTTTAATTTGTCCGGGCCCCAAGATTTGGAGATGCGATTTTGATTCTGATGTCCAAAGCCTCTTCTATAAGTGAAATCACAGTTCTGTCATCGTCTGCAAAGAATTTTCCGGACAGTTTCTTTTCCGGATCACCATAAAGTTCCAGTTTCAGGCCGTAAAAAGCCTCCAGTTCGTTCAGAACCTCTGAAACGGGGGTTGACTCATACTCAAATACTCCCCTCGCCCATACAGCCGGATTCGGGGTTTCCGGTGCCTGTATTTGCGGCTCTTCAGACTGCGCTTCCAGAACGGCGGCATCGCCTTTGGTCAGAACCAGGCCCCTGCCTTCTTCATTCCTCGAGAAAAAGACTTTTCCGGACTGCACATATACTTCCGTAGATTCCTGCTTTCTGTCTATCTGGAACTCAGTACCAAGAACTTTTATATATGAATCCCCTGCCGATACCTCAAACGGGTGTCTGCTGTCTTTAGTGACTGAAAAGAACGCCTTGCCGCTCATTTCCACTTTCCTGTTTGCTGCGAACCTGTTTCCTTTCCTGTATGATATGGTGGAATTGGGCGCAAGAATGACTGATGTGCTGTCAGGGAGAATTATTGTCCTGGAAGCTTCTGCCGACGCGCTTTCTGTCCAGTCCCTGCCTGATGTTTCTTTCAATATGAAAACTGCAGCCACAACAGATGCTGCTGCAACGGATACTGCTGCTATGACGCGTTTTAAATCAAATGAAGTGTGTCCGGATCTATTCCCTGTTACTGTTTCCCGGAATGCTCTGATGGCTTTGCCAGTATCCAGCCGACCTTTCTGATAGTGGCGAAGTACAAATGAAAGCCTGTTTTCAAATCTGTTTTCCATTTTCTTTGTCCGTATTTGGCCGCTTGGCGGCATTTCTGTCTATAAGACGGAAAAAATGGAAAAAGTACTATCCTGTCTTGAAAAATTTTCGACGATAAATCAAAGGTTTAACAGGAAGAAGATGATTTTCCTTGTTCCTTCCTGGAGAATGCGCAATGCTTTGCTGACCTGATTGCGTACTGTGTTTTCGGATATATCCAGTTCTTCAGCTATTTCACCGTATTTCATGCCGTCGCGCTTGGCCATAAGGAAAATGTTGCGGCATTTTTCCGGAAGAGAGTCTATTGCAGTCCAGATCTGCGCTTCCGCCTCAGCATCACCGGCAAGTCCGTCCGACCCATCAGAATCCGGTATTGAAGCCAATTCGCCCTCCAGATCCTCCCTCCGGTCTTTCGACTTTCCGCTGCGGATCATATCTATGCATCTGTTTCTGACTGTGGTATAAAGATATGACCTGTGGTTTAATACAGTGTCTTTTTTCTCCCAAAGCGAAATGTAGCATTCCTGCACAATATCTTCAGCCTTTCCGATATCATCCAGATAATGAAGGGCATAAAGACAGAGAGGCCTGTACCACAGGCGGTACAAGTCTTCAAATTCCCTTATCCTGTCTTTCTGCGCCATTACTCAGGCATGTTACTTTTAAACAGATTCTTAATTGCAAAACATCGGAGCAGCCAACCTACAGATCGACATACCCCGATGCTAAATATACGAATCCTCAATCGTACGATACCGGATTATTCCTCATCACACTATTTTATCAAGTCCCTGACAGAGGCGACTATTCTTACCGACCCCCATATTATCATCATGATAAAAATGGCGATAAACAGCTTCTCTGTCGTTGTCTCCAGTCCTGCCTTGAGATTAAGCACAAGAAGTACTATAAGTGATATCACTATAACGGAAAAGAGTACAAGACGTACGATTGAAAGTATCCTGCTGTTCATAAATATTATTTCAATTTGCGAAGAAGGTTGCTCATATTCACGTGAGAACCGATAATCTGGTGAAGATCTTCGATTTTCACTCTCTCCTGCTGCATTGAGTCACGATGACGTATTGTCACACAGTGATCTTTTAGCGAATCATGGTCAACTGTCACGCAGAATGGTGTTCCGATGGCATCCTGACGACGGTATCTCTTTCCTATGCTGTCTTTCTCGTCATACTGGCAGTTGAAATCAAATTTCAGATCATCCATGATGCTCTGGGCAAGCTCAGGAAGTCCGTCTTTCTTCAAAAGCGGAAGGACAGCCACTTTTACAGGAGCAAGAGGAGCAGGAATACTGAGCACAACCCTTGTCTCTCCGTTCTCGAGCTTCTCCTCCTTGTATGAATTAGAAAGCACAGCAAGCACCATTCTGTCAACTCCGATAGATGTTTCTACGACATACGGCGTGTAGTTTTCTCCGCTTTCCGGATCGAAATACTGTATTTTCTTTCCTGAGAATTTCTGGTGGTTCCCAAGGTCAAAATCTGTTCTTGAATGGATTCCTTCGAGTTCCTTGAATCCGAACGGGAAGTTGAACTCAATGTCAGTCGCAGCGTTTGCATAGTGTGCAAGCTTCTCATGGTCGTGGAAACGGTAGTTCTCGTTACCCATTCCGAGTGCCTGATGCCATGCGAGACGGTTCTGCTTCCATTTTGCGAACCAGTCAAGTTCGGTACCAGGTTTGATGAAAAACTGCATTTCCATCTGCTCGAACTCTCTCATTCTGAAAATGAACTGACGTGCCACAATCTCGTTTCTGAACGCTTTTCCGATCTGTGCTATTCCGAACGGAATCTTCATACGGCCGGTCTTCTGTACATTCAGATAATTAACGAAGATACCCTGAGCCGTCTCGGGACGAAGATAAATCACGTTTGCATCTTCTGAAGTGCTTCCAAGCTGAGTGCTGAACATAAGGTTGAACTGACGTACGTCTGTCCAGTTCTTTGTTCCTGAAATAGGACATGCTATTTCACAGTCAACAATAATCTGACGGAGTCCGGCAAGATCGCTTGCATTAAGAGCGTCAGCCATACGCTGGCGAACCTCGTCCATTTTTGACTTATGGCGGAGAACATTAGGATTTGTCTCCATGAATTTCTCCTGATCAAAAGCCTCTCCGAATTTCTTCCTTGCTTTCTCTACTTCCTTGTTTATCTTCTCCTCAAGTTTCGCTATATAGTCCTCGATAAGGACATCTGCACGATATCTCTTCTTTGAATCCTTGTTATCAATGAGAGGGTCGTTGAAAGCGCCTACGTGGCCTGAAGCCTCCCAGATTTTAGGATGCATGAAAATGCATGAATCGATTCCAACTATATTTTCGTGGAGTCTGACCATAGCCTCCCACCAGTATCTCTTTATGTTGTTCTTAAGTTCAGAACCCATCTGGCCATAATCATATACGGCTGCGAGACCGTCATAAATCTCGCTTGAAGGGAATATGAATCCGTACTCTTTGCAATGCGCTACCAGAGTCTTGAAAAGCTCATCCTGTGTCATATCTATTCTTGTTTTATATCCTTTTTAATTTCAGCGTTTTTCAACTGCAAAATTACATATTACTTTCTTTTGTTCAAACTGTTTTGGAAAACATCGGGGAAAGATTCCACTGCCTGATGCGATACTAT
>CALADR010000371.1 GCA_937890845.1 uncultured Bacteroidales bacterium
GGGTGATATCTACATAAGCATCGTAGAAAGTGATTTTGCCGGCATCTACATGTACTGTAAATGCTTTTTCTGCTATCGGTTCCACTGTCGTGGATATGCTGATGTCTGAACTCCAGTCCGAATCTTTTGTTTCAGAATTTTCAGGAGCAGTTGCCCGGATGCGGAATGTATGTGCAGATCCGGCTTCAAGGTCAGAATAAGTCATGCTTGTTTCTGCAGCACCGGACACGGCATCCCAGATGAAGGTGATAGAAGTAGAAGTCGTTGCCTGTTTGTCAACCCTTGCTTCAGGAACGGCGAGTTTGTTTTTGGCGGATGGATTTTCTGAGTTTTTGTTGCAAGAAGCAAACATTAGTGCCGGCAACACAAAGAGTAGAAATCTAAAGTTTTTCATACCGTTCAGTATTAATATAGTTAATTCATATTCCGAAGGTGTTCAATCGGATACACCTTCCAGACACAAATATAGAAATTCTGCGGTATGTTGGTTCTCGGCGTTAAAAATTTTTTCGTACAACTGTCAGAAACTGAATCCTTTTCAGGCAGTGTGCCGGCGGTGCTTTATTTTGTGCTTTGCGTATATGGCAATAATGACAAAGGCTGTAATCATTTCGCTTACAGGGGTAGCAAGCCATATTCCTTCAGTTTCGAACAGTATAGGAAGAATGACGAAGCAGGCGGCAAGCAGTATGAAGCCGCGGAGGAGGGTGATGACTGTAGCGTATTTGGCCCGTTCGATACTTTGAAAGTAGCCTATTGATACTATGTTGAATGCAAAGAATACAAATCCTGCAGCATAGTATGGAAGACCTTTTGCCGCTATTTCGAATGCGGGCTTTCCGCTCTCGATGAACATTCCTGCAATCTCTTTACTGAATAGGACCGTAATCAGAGAAAAAACGGCCCCGCAGCATATTGCAGTCTTGAGGGCAAGGATATATGCTTTTCTTACACGCAACTTTTCATGAAGTCCGTAGTTGTAGCTTATTATAGGCTGTGCTGACTGTGCTATGGCATTGTAAACCATAAAGATAATAGGGAAGAAATAGCAGGCGATACTGAAAGCTGCCACACCGTCCTCGTTCAGGTAATGGATGAAGACCATATTGCCTGTAAACATCATGCAGGCTATGGCCACTTCGCACAGGAATGCAGACGAACCGAGTTTGCACATATATCCTACATTGCGGCAGGTAAGCTTGAAACTGTTCCGGCTTATCTTGATAGGATAGAATCGCAAGGCGCACTTTTTCCGGAACAGATATACAGCAATCATGGCAGCCCCTATCATCGTTCCTATCGCGCTTGCAAAGGCGGCACCGAACATACCCCAACCCAGAGGGAATATGAAGATATAGTCAAGGGCAATGTTCAGAACAGCTGCCACGACATTGCACAACATTGCAAATTTCGGGGATCCGTCAAGCCTCAGGTAAAACATTCCTGAGTTAAGCAGAGCCGTGCACCAGGAAAACGGAACGAACCACAGCATATATTCCATAGCCAGGGGAGCAAGCCTTTCAGAAGCTCCCAGCAGCCTCACTACCTGAGGCGCAAACAGACAGAAAACAGTGGATGTGCACATCAGAAGCAATGACGATACCACTACAGACTGAGTGATGTTTATTCTTGCAGTCTTTGTCTTGTCGTGTGACAGATGTATTGATGCCACGACAGATGCACCTACACCGAACATAAGTCCTACACCAGTGGAGAACAGCCATAGCGGGGAGACAATATTGACTGCTGCAAGTGCATCGCTTCCTATGCCTTTTCCGACAAATATGCCGTCAGTTATGACGAATAATGCTGAAAAGATCATTCCCATCACCGTAGGCAGAAGCAGCCTGCGGAACAGTGTGCCTATTTTTTCGTTTTTGAAATCAATGCTGTCTCTCATCTCTGCCGGCATATATGGTCCTCCTGAATTTTAAGGCGGCAAAGATACGCTTTTTCTTTTTTACGTGAATTAACATTATGATAACAAAAAGAGAGCGGTCATGTTACAGGAAGAAAGCATCAGGCATACAACAGTCAAGGTTAGCGTATTTTTACTGTAGGCTGGCTGTATTATCCGTCCTGTTTGTCTAAGGTAAAACCAAGAGTCTGTGTGGTTGGCTTTCCTGGTGATATGTGGATTAATGATGGTAACTATATGAAAAATTAAGTTATAGGTTTTGAAGAGATTTTATAGGATATGTCTCCAGAGACAGTCCGGTATCATCCGCCAGAAGAATACAAGGATACAGAATTTCCAGTTTATTATGCGGGTGTGTTTCTTGCTGTATATGGCTTTTACGATATCCCTGGCGACAGGGCCTGTTTCCATAATCATCGGATATGAATTGGACATATTAAGCAGGGGAGTCCGTACAAAGCCTGGTCTTATGTCAGTAAATGTTATATTCAGACCTTGTTTGTTTGAAAGCTGTTCCAGGGCCTGGATGTAAGTATTCTGCATGGCTTTGGTGGCAGAGTATGCAGGAGCGGCTCCGAGTCCTTTTACTCCTGCGATTGAGGAAATTACGGCTATGTGCCCTCCTCCTTTTGTCTTGAAGTAGTTGAAGGCCGTGTCAACCATCCGGACAAAGCCTTCGGAATTCGTCCTGACAGTATTGAGTTCTGTCATGATGTCCAGGTCCCGGTTCTGCTTTCCTATGCCGGCTGCATGAAAGTAGAGTTCCGGTTTGCCAAGTTCATCGGCTAGTTTCAGAAAGATATCCGGAGCGTTTTCTAAAGTCACGTCCAGCATTGCTGTTGTCACTCTTTCAGGAGCCAGGCGTTTCAGTGCTTCCAGAGGTTCTGTCCGTCTTGCGGCAAGGGCCACTTTCCATCCGTCCCTGATCAATATTTCAGCTACGGCATATCCTATTCCGGATGATGCCCCTGTTATGATGGCTGTCTTTTCTTTGAATTTCATAATTCAGGTTTTGCATGTGATTAAATTATTGATATCCGAAGACTTTGCAGAGAGTATTGCCTGATATGAAGACATCGTTTTACCTGCTTTACTGAACATCCCTGTCAGACTAGATAAGCATCTTGCAAATCGCTTCCAGGAATGTTTTGTCGGTCTCGTCAAAGGTATTCAGGTTTTCACTGTCTATGTCCAGAACTGCTATTATTGCATTTTCGCTCCATACCGGGATGACTATTTCGCTTTTTGACTCGGATGAGCAGGCTATATGTCCAGGAAATTCTTCAACGTCAGGGACAATGACAGTTGTCTGTTTCTTCCATGCTGTTCCGCATACGCCTTTGCCGTATCCTATTCTTGTGCAAGCTACCGGTCCCTGAAATGGTCCCAATACAAGTTCCATATCTCTCACCAGATAGAATCCTGTCCACCAGAAGCCGAAAGTCTGGTGAATGAGAGCTGAAAGGTTGGCCATATTTGCGATGATGCCGGCTTCCCTGTCCACAAGAGATTCTGCAATTTTCAGGACTTCCGAATATTTTTCTTTTTTGTTCATATTGAATTTATGTCTTTAATTTAAGATAAAGGGCAGTTTTGACTGTACTGTTACAGACTGCTTCCTCCTATGAAACTGCGTATTAGAGAAGTAGCAGGTACATCCTTGTCTGAAACAGGGCTGAAATAGTTCAGGAATTTCAGCAGACGGTGGGCATCACTGTATTCAGGGCAGTTTTTCGGTATCGTCCTCAATATTCGTTCTGCATAGGACCTGAGCACGGCAAACTCTATTATATATGTAGAGTTGAACAGGGTGTCTGCATCTTCCTGGAATGCATAGATCCATTTGACCTCAGCCCGTCTGACATTAGGCCAGTTGGCTATGGACTCTCTGGCTGTGAAAGCTCCCTTGTTGAAGTCTCTCATAATTCTTCTGAGCAGCCTGTTATCACTGGTAGGGATGCAGTTGTGGTCATCCAGAGAGATACTTGTGATGGTATTGATGAATATCTTGTATTTGGCCTCTGCCGGTACTCGGTCAGTGAGTTTGGGGTTGAGGGCATGGATTCCTTCTACCAGAAGAACTGTTCTGCTGTCCAGTTTCAATGTCTTGCCGTTCATTTCCCTTATTCCTGTAACAAAGTTGTATTCAGGCACTTCAACTGTTTCTCCGGAGAGTAGTTTCAATATGTCGTTCTGCAGATATTCATGGTCTACAGTGTCGAAATTGTCAAAGTCGTACGATCCGTCCGGAAGTTTAGGTGTGTCAAGCCTGTTGACGAAATAGTCATCAGTGGAGAATGAGACAGGATGCAGTCCGCAGGCTTTGAGCTGAATGCTGAGTCTTTTGCAGAAGGTAGACTTACCGCTGCTGCTCGGTCCTGTAATCAGTACGACACGTACAGGCTCTGGCAATTGTGTCCTGCGGTTTATTTCTTCAGCGATCTGGACAATTTTCTTTTCCTGCAGAGCCTCTGCCACCTGGATAAGATCTGCGGCATTGCCTTTTTCGCATGCAAGGTTGACATCGCCGACATTTTCCAGACCCATAATCTTGTTCCATTTCAGATTTTCAGAGAATATCTCGAATGTTTTCGGCTGGTCTATGAAAGGGGCCAGCTGCTCAGGGTGGTGTCTGTCCGGAACTCTGAGGTGCAGGCCTCCGCGGTACATGGTAAGATCCCAAACCTTCAGGTATCCTGTGCTGGCAAGCAGTACATCATAGTAATAGTCAGGAGTCCCTCCGAGAGTATAATATTTTACATATACTTCATTTGAAGTCTGCAGCATTTTCACCTTGTCATCCTGTCCAAGGGCGCGGAACGTTTCAATGGCTTCTTCCAGACGTACTTCCAGTCTGCGGAACGGCAGATTAAGCTCTACTATTTCGTGCATCCTTTTTCTGATGCAGTCCAAATCCTTTTCTGTAAATTCAGATCCGTCTCCCTTGTCTATGGAACAATAGTATCCTTTGGAAATAGGGCGGCGTAAGGTGACTTTTGATTTTGGATATATGTCTGAAGCTGCTTTGCATAAAAGGAAGCAAAGCGAGTTTGAGTAAACGCTTCTTCCAAGATATGTCCTGTAGTCAAGGAATTCCACTTCGCGGCTGTTGAAAGCCCTGTATTTGAGCCCCTGGCTCACATTATTTACCTTAGCCGATAGAATCGGATATGGCTGCTCGAATTCAAACTCCGGCAGCATCTCCATAAGGGTGGTCCCTTCCTTGAAAGTTTTGCTTGTCTGGGTATTTACACAAAAAATCGTTATCATGCCTTTCTGTTTTACTGAGATTCAAATATACGCAGAAGCCGAGAGCAGAGCAAATTTATTTGCTATGCCGAGGCGCAACCGTATAAATGGTCTTATGACCAAATTACGCAGAAGCCGAGAGCAGAGCAAATTTATTTGCCCTCCTCTCAGCGCAACAGTATAAATGCATTTTGTAAAAACCGTGCATGGATTCAGTAACCGTAAAGCATTCTGTTCCTGATAGTCTTACTGTTACACATTTTTCACGCGCATGGCCCGGATCGCATTGAGAACAGCAAGTATCATGACTCCTACATCAGCAAATATGGCAAGCCACATATTTACTATTCCAAATACACCGAGTATGAGACATATTCCCTTGATTCCCAGTGCCAATATTATATTTTCCCATACGATTCCCAAGCATTTGCGGGATATCCTGACAGCCTTGCCCACTTTCATAGGATTGTCATCCATAAGCACGACATCTGCCGCTTCAATTGCTGCATCGCTTCCCATTGCCCCCATTGCAATTCCAATATCGGCTCGGGACAGGACTGGGGCATCGTTTATACCATCTCCTACAAATGCGACCTTGCTGTCTTCTTCGGTGTGTCGGAGTATATTCTCAAGCTGCATGACCTTATCACCCGGAAGAAGTTCGCTAAAGACTTTATCAATGCCTAACTCCTTGGCTGTATGTCCGGCAACAGATTCGGCATCACCTGTCAGCATTATGGTTTGTGTAATTCCTGATTTAGGGAGATCGGATATAGCATCTTTTGAAGCAGGTTTTACAACATCTCCCAAAACTATATGTCCGGCATATTTACCGTCAACAGCAAGATGGACAATCGTACCGACTGCTTTGCATTGGCAGACTTCAAATCCAAACTCCTTCATCAGTTTT
>CALADR010000372.1 GCA_937890845.1 uncultured Bacteroidales bacterium
AGGGTACCTTCAAAGAAATATTTTTCTCCTCCGAGAATCAGCGTAATCACGCTTCTGAAACGTGCCCTTCTTGAATATCTGTTCATATCAAGCCCTACTGCCCTGGCCATAGAACATTCGGCACGCAAAAGGTCCAGTTCAGAAAGGACCTTATCCATATTTTTGTCAAAATCCTTGTCTTCACCTGCGTATCTGGCTGTATGTACGCCTGGAGCACCTCCCAGGGCATTGACTTCCAAACCAGTGTCGTCTGCACAACAGTCACAACCGCAAATGCTCCGCCTTTAACAGTGAATTAGCCTTCAAGGTAAGGCCTGTCTCTTCGACATCTTCAGTGATGCCCATCTGCACAGGGGAAACGAGCTCAAAGCCCCCGCCTAAAATTTCCGATGCTTCACGCAGTTTTCCGCCATTGCCCGTTGCAAATACGATTTTTCTCATTGAACTGCTTTTTTTATTCTCTTAATTCCGGTGCAAAGGTACAAAATCCGTCCGAATTTCATCTATATTTTCTAAATTTGTGGTTTGAGATTTGCATACCAGGCCTCTCTGGTACATTGTACTGATCTCTTAAGACATTAACAGTCAAACATTGACACGAACAAAAGATAAACAAGATGAGAATATCCGGAAAATTTACTGCCGTACTGGTATTGCTGACTGCCTCACTGGCAGCCTGCGCCCAATCTAAAAGTTTCAAATTGGGACAATGGGTTGAAATACAGAACTCTATACTGAAAGAATTGAACAAATCATATGTAGATTCCCTGCCTGTTGACAGAATAATGAGAGCCGGTACGGATGCAATGCTTGAAAATCTTGATCCATACACAATATATATACCTGAAGAAGAAAATGAAGACCTCCAGATGATGCTTTCCAAGACTTATGGAGGAATAGGTGCAATCATTTACAAGAAGAAAGAAGGAAATGTGGTCATTAACGAGCCATACATTGACTCCCCTGCATATAAAAACGGACTTGTATGCGGAGATGAAATTATTTCCATAAACGGCGAACCGACAGTCGGACTTGAAGCTGCCCAGTGCAGCGACAAGATGAAAGGCAAACCTGGAACATCCGTAAACTTCAAGATTAAAAAAATCCGCACCGGAGACACTCTGGACATTTCGATTGTACGTGAAAGGATTCATATTCCTGACGTAGAATATACAGGAATGCTGAATGACACCACAGGATACATAAAGCAGACAAGTTTTACGGAAAATGTATCCGGAGCGATAAAGGAAAGTTATCTCAAACTTAAAAGCGAAGGCATGAAAAGGCTTGTTCTGGATCTCAGGGGAAACGGAGGAGGACTTATGCCGGAAGCAATAAATATTGTATCGCTGTTTGTACCAAAAGGCTCTCTGGTAGTATCGTCCAAAGGCAAGGACGAACAGTCCCGCAAGGAATACAGGACAGTGACTGAGCCTCTTGACACAGAAATTCCTCTGATCGTACTGGTAGATAGAAGTTCCGCATCATCCTCTGAAATAGTAGCAGGGGCAATACAGGATCTGGACAGAGGGACAATAATGGGAGAAAGGACTTTCGGCAAAGGCCTGGTCCAGACAATAAGACCGATAGCATATAACGGACAATTGAAAGTTACTACTTCAAAGTACTATACACCAAGCGGAAGATGTGTCCAGGCAATCGACTACAGCCACCGCAACGAAGATGGAAGCGTGGGGCACATTCCAGACTCACTGACAAGCGAATTCAAGACCCTGCATGGAAGGTCTGTAAGAGACGGAGGAGGAATTACACCTGACGTAAATATCAAGGCCCCTTCATACAGCAGACTTGTATATTCTCTCGTGCTCTCCGGTGTAGTTGACAATTATGTCCTTGATTTTGTCAGAAAGAACGACAGCATAGCACCTATCGATGAATTCCGGCTTTCAGACAAAGACTTCGAAGATTTCATCAATTTCGCCAAGACTCAGGAATTTGACTACAGAAGCGGAGCGAAGGCACTGTTTGATAAAATAAAGGAAGAACTTGAAGCTGACGGACTTGCTGAATCCATGAGTAATGAAATAGATGCTTTGGGAAAAGCTCTTGATATGGACAAAGAGACATTTATAAGGCTGAAGAAAAATGAAATAATCCCGTTCCTGGAAGAAGAAATAGCAGTACGCTATTACTATCAGGAAGCGGGAATCAAGGTGAGACTGAGATATGACACTCAGCTCAAGAAAGCTTTGGAATCACCTCTTATAAAAATCTGAGGTTTTCAACAGGTCAGCTAAAGAAACAGCTGCCGATGCCTCTACAATAACAGGGGCTCTCAAAGCAAAACAGACATCGTGACGTCCGGGGATTTTCAAAGATGAAATTTCTCCGGACGTAAAATTATATGTGAACTGCTCCTTCCTTATACTTGATGTAGGTTTGAACGCCACTCGGAAAACAATTGGATTCCCATTGGAAATTCCACCGTTCACCCCACCTGCTCCATTCCTGGAGGATTGTCCGGAAGCTGATTCAAGCGGATCATTATGGACAGACCCTCTCATGGCCGATGCCTTGAAACCGTCACCGAACTCAATACCTCTTACTCCAGGTATTGAAAAAACGATATGTGAAATCACGGACTCGACAGAATCAAAAAAAGGCTCACCCAAACCTACGGGAACATTTTCAGCCGTACATTCCACTATACCTCCTATTGAGTCACCTTCAGATGCAGCCTTTTCTATAACCTCACTCCATAGCACAGAAGGATTGCTTTCCCCAGGATTCAAATCCGAAACTGTCGAATACTTCACTCCTCCGACTTCAGTCAAGACGGCTGAAACTGAAATTCCTGCATCTGCTAGAATTTTTTTGGCAACAACTCCAGCCGCTACCAAGGCCAAGGTAATCCTACCTGAAAAATGGCCCCCTCCACGAGGATCGTTGAAATCATTCCATTTTACCCCAGCTGCAAAATCAGCATGGCCGGGACGAGGAATATCACGGAATAGGGAGTAATCTGACGCCCTGGTATCGTTATTTCTGAAAAGCACAGCCAGCGGAGCGCCCGTCGTGTGACCTGCATGTACTCCGCTAAGTATCTCCGGAATATCGTCCTCAATACGCGGAGTAGTCCCGGCAGCACCACTTTTCCTTCTCGACAAATCTCGGATAAAATCATCTTTGGACAAACCGATTCCAGACGGAACGCCATCCATAACCACCCCGATTCCGGAACCATGAGACTCACCGAAAACGGAAATCCTGAAATTTCTGCCAAAAGTATCCATAACTTAAGTTTCGCAAACAAATTGAATATTTGAAATTATCCTACAACATCTTTGAAAACAAGTCAAAGAATGAAGGACATGATTTTGACACGCACTCCCTATCATCTATCTCTATAGGAGAATCCGAGCCAAGTGAAGCCACAGTCAGGGCCATTGCCATCCTATGGTCATGACATGAGGTATATTTTCCACCTTTCAGCAATTTTCCTGTCAATATTCTGTATGTCAATGACATTCCCTCAACACTCAAAGAATCTCCTTCTATATATGCCTTTACTCCCATCTGTGAAAGCATCTGCAATATGGCCTTGCCCCGGTCACTCTCTTTATGTGCAAGCCGTCCGACTCCGCTGATAACACTTGTCCCCTGGCAAAACGAAGCCAGTACAGCCAGAATCGGGAACAAATCAGGACAATCCTTTGCATCCACTGAAAAAGCCCACAGAGGAGAACGCTGGACGGCAATGTTTCCGTCATCCCCGTCATACTGGGATATGCTTGCCCCGGCATCCATCAATATATCCATTATGCTAAGATCTGCCTGCAGAGACCCTATATCTAGTCCGGATACTTCCGCACGACCGAATACAGCTCCGGCTACAAGAAAATTAGCCGCTGTACTCCAGTCTCCTTCAAGACAGAATTCAGCTGCTTTATAACTCTGGCCACCCTTGATTTTGAAAAGCAGTTCTTCACAAAAGTCCCAGTTTCCTTCAGAAAGCAGAAAATCATTGCCCCCAAGCATTTCATCAGTGATTTTAATGCCGAATTTTTTCAATATATCCACTGTTATGAACATATATGGCATACTTACAGGTTCTGAAACCTTGAATGATGAATTTCCGTCAAGCAATGGCAGGGCCATCAGCAAACCGGAAATAAGTTGGGAACCATTTTTCCCTGAAAACTCAGTACGTGCAGCAGTCAAATCACCTGATATAGTCAATGGTACCTTGCAATCATCTCCAGAGTCTGACATTACTGACACTCCGAATTTCTCCATTATATCAGCGATGCCTGTCATAGACCTGGAGAGCAAAGTACCGGTACCTCCAATGCAGACATCTCCTGATGATAATGCTGAAACAAGCGGAATAGCCAGTCTGGCCAAAAGGCCTGATTCTCCTACATTGACAGCACCAGCCTTTTCAAGTAAGCGTGACACTACTTCACGTCCGGCTCCTATGACAGTTACGGTATCTCCATCTATTGTCACCTTACTGCCCAATGCTTCTGCCAAAGCTATAGCGGAAGCATTGTCTCCGCAGTCTGAATAGCCGTATAACCTTGAAATTCCATTACTTATTGCAGCTGCCAAAATCGCTCTCTGCGCAAAGCTCTTGGAAGAAGGCATTTTCAAAACAGGAGAAGATTCATGGCCTCTTTCACCTCCGGCATTGACATAACCGAAAAATTTCCTGTTGCCATAAATCTTTCCAGTCATTTCCGAATATGTCATCTGCCCAGGTGCTGCAACTTCTTCTGAAAAAGATGAATATGTAAACGGCGCTCCTTTTTTCAGACATTCGACACGTGACTCACGGCCTTTATCTCCCATACAGAATGCTATAAGACCGGAAGGCTCAAAACTGTCATATAGGGACAATACCCTGGTGACATCATCATCATTCAATGCCAATGTCGCTACCTTTACTATTTCACCGCCATGGTACCTGCATTTCTCCACAGCTGACCTAAGCTCTTCATCTGAGCCGGTACCGCTGAAATTATGATATGAACGGATAACTGTAGTACCGTTCTCTCTTGCAGCCAAAGCCACTCTTTTAACCATGGATTTAGGTGCCTCAATTTCTATATCTACATATTTTGCACCTGCAATAACAGCCTTGATCAGTTTCTTCTCACACAAAAGCGCCGCAGCTGTCTCTGACAGTGAATGATCATTGTCCATCAATCCGGAAATCCTGCATGTGGCCACAGCCGGAACATCTGAAAGGAAGCACTGTTCTATTTCAGCATCAGAAAGAGAACATCTGTCAAGTCTAATTTCGACCATTTCACACAGAGACATAGCCTCTGTCAACTCTTCACAGTTTTTATTCTGCAATGTAGTACAAATCATATTATTCCTTCAATTTTCGTTCGACCTCACAAAGTGTCAGGTCTAAAATAAACACATCACCGATTTTATGTATAAGCACAAAATGAATTCTGTCTTTTTCCGCTTTTTTATCTTTTTTCATGGCACCGGACAATTCCGTCACATGAAATGGGGACGAAACCGGAAGTCCGCAAGCCGACAAATCCCTTTTCAGTTTTTCAGCCAGACCTTTTTCCGCAACCCCGAGCGTTTCTGACAGACGAGCAGCAAGGACAAGCCCGACAGAAACCGCCTGCCCATGTGAAAAGGCCAGCCCGGTCCCATTTTTATATGCACTGTTTGCGCACCACTCTATAGCATGGGCAAAAGTATGCCCAAGGTTGAGTTTTCTCCTTGCCCCATGCTCAAACTGATCATCGGACACGATTCCAGACTTCACTTTAACTGCAGCATATATAAGTTCTGCAAGTGTATCCAAATCATCTGTTCCTATCCTGCGTCCGGATGAAAACAAATCTACAGTCTTCTGATAAAAACCATTATCAGCTATAATAAATGTCTTAAGCATTTCAGCCACTCCAGCACGCAGATCATTTTCTGGCAAATCTAGTACGACAGAAGGACAAATATAAGTAAACTCCGGCTGACGGACCAGGCCTATTATATTCTTATATGACTCCAGATTCACCCCTGTCTTTCCTCCAATGGAAGCATCGACCTGAGACAACAGAGTCGTAGGGATATATGCTACTCTTATTCCCCTCATATATACAGCCGCCGCAAATCCCGCGATATCAGTCAGTATTCCCCCTCCGGCTGCCAGCAAAACAGATGTCCTGTCCGCACCTGAATCCAAAAGCCAGGAACATATTCCTGCAACTGTATCCAAGGTTTTAATTTCTTCCGAAACATCCAGAGCCATTGCCGAATCTACTTTCACGACCGACCTTATCTCTTCTGCTATTTTCCGTATATTACTGTCATACACAAAAAATACAGAATCAGACACGCCCAGACATTCGGAAAGTCTGTCCAGGCTACCTTCTACATAAATCTTACTGACAACAGTCCCAGCATCTGAAACCGTAATTTCTCTTTTGTCCATATTCTGTTCTTCCTTGCAAATATAGGCGGTATTTTCTATGATATCCCTTATAAACTGTTCAAAATTTTTCAAAAATTCTTTTATTGCTGTTTTTGGTTTGTTTTTACGGCTTTTTCAGTCAGATAACCACTGTTATCCTTTTCTAACAGTCACAAAAGCATTCACGAAAATATCTCATAAAATTTAAAAGCTTCTTAATATAAACAAAAATGTCCGAAAAAACAGACCGGGAAGAAAAAACCTGCAACCGTTTTAGAAATTTAAAGTATATTTGTAGGTTATTTTTAACTAAAATAAAATCCAATATAATATGACTGAATATACTAATGACTCTCGTATTGTGCTTACCCTAGATGCAGGAGGTACAAATATGGTATTCGGAGCAATGAAAGGCGGACAATCAATTGTTGACCAGATTACCCTCCCTTCAAATGCCAACGATTTGGATATGTGCCTTGGTACAATGGTCAAAGGCTTCAATGCAATAATAGAAAAACTTGACACCAAACCTGCAGCAATCAGTTTTGCATTTCCAGGACCGGCAGACTACCCCAACGGCATAATCGGAGGATTTCTGCCTAATTTCCCGTCATTCCGCAATGGAGTCGCTTTAGGCCCGTACCTCAGTCATAAATTCGGGATTCCTGTATATATAAACAATGACGGAGACCTCTTCGCTTATGGAGAAGCCCTTGGAGGACTGCTTCCGGAGGTCAATGAAAAACTGAAAGAAGCCGGTTCTGCAAAAAGATACAAGAATCTTATAGGATACACTTTCGGAACAGGCTTCGGAATAGGAACTGTAATAGGAAACGAACTGAACCGAGGTGACAACGCCTGTGTAGAAACATTTTGTCTTCCGCACAAAGACTCTCATGATGTAATTGTAGAGGAAGGTGTTGCAGTAAGGGCGGTTAAGAGAGTGTATGCTGATATTTCCGGAGAACAGAACCACGGTCTGGAGCCTAAAGATATCTTCGATATAGCAGAAGGAAAACGCCCTGGAAACAAAGAAGCGGCAATACAGGCTTTTGAAAAGATGGGTGAAGTTGCTGGAGATGCAATGGCTACGGCTGTAACTCTGATAGACGGGCTTATCGTTATTGGCGGAGGAATCACTGCAGCTAAAAAATATATCATGCCGGGACTGCTCAGAAGCCTCAGGAGCAAAATGCACACTTTCTCAGGAGAAGAGCTGGACAGGGTACAGATGAAAGTCTATGATTTGGACAACCCGGACGAATTCCAAGCTTTTCTGAAAGGAGAACAAAGGACGCTCAAAGTATATGGGACAGATATGGAAGTGGAATATGACCCTCAGAAACGTATAGGCGTAGCCATCTCAAAGCTAGGGGCAAGCAAAGCCATTTCGACAGGAGCATATACATTTGCCCTGAACCAGCTGGATAAAATCAAATAATCAGCCAAGTACAGGCACAGTAAGTGTAAAACAAAATTAAATAGAATAAGTATGTATCCTCTTAAATTCAGACCAATACTCAAGACCGTCGTATGGGGCGGGGAAAAGATAGCGCCTTTCAAAGGCATAATTACAGAACAGAAAAACATCGGTGAAAGCTGGGAACTATCAGGAGTAAAAGGCGATGAATCTGTTGTAGCAAACGGTGAATTTGCAGGAAAAACCATAACTGAACTTGTAAAGGAATACAAGGGCACGCTTATCGGAGAAAAGAACTACGCAAAGACCGGTGATGAATTTCCGCTTCTGATCAAATTTATCGATGCAAAACAGGACCTTTCAATACAGGTTCATCCTGACGACCGTCTTGCAGCAGAAAGGCATAACGGCTCAAAAGGTAAAACCGAAATGTGGTATGTCGTGGAAGCTGACAAAGATGCCCACCTTATGTCAGGCCTTACAGAACAGATTACACCTGAAGAGTATGAGAGCAAAGTAAATGACAACACTATTACGGATGTACTCCACGACTATAAGGTAAAAGCAGGTGATGTATTCTACCTCCCGGCAGGAAGAATACACAGCATCGGATCAGGCTCATTCATAGCTGAAATCCAGCAGACATCCAACATAACATACAGAATCTATGATTTCGGAAGAGTCGGACTGGATGGAAAGCCTCGCGAACTTCACACAGAACTTGCCAAGGCAGCTATCGACTATACAGTATTCCCTGACTACAGGACTGAGTACGGCAAAGAGAAAAACGCAGAAAACATTCTCGTAGATTGCGACTATTTCACCACTTCGCTCTATGACATGGACAAGTCTGTAAGCAAAGACCTTAGCGGCCTTGATTCTTTCCTTATAGTAATCTGCATTGCAGGAGAAGGAAAACTTGAAGATGCTGAAGGACATACAGAAACTCTCAGACAAGGAGAAACTGTTCTGATTCCTGCTGATTGCAAAGGGGTGACATTCACACCGTCAGACAGCAAACTTCAGATTCTCACAAGCTACGTAAAATGAGACGCGAAATAACAATCAATAATCTCGGCTGCCTTGAAGAGGCAGCCGCAGATTTTCTAAAACAGACAAAAGGGCACAAACTCATAGCGTTTTTTGCACCTATGGGAGCAGGAAAGACAACATTCACTACTGCAATATGCAAACAATTAGGAGTTACCGACTCTGTCTGCTCTCCAACATTCACTATAGTCAACGAATATCTCACTGCAGATGGTGAGACTGTATATCATTTTGACTTCTATAGAATAAACAAACTCTCAGAAGCTATTGACATCGGATTCGAAGACTACATATACAGCGGGAACCTTTGTCTTATGGAATGGCCCGAAAACATAGAAGAACTTTTACCGGAAGACACTCTCAGGGTACATATTGACGTGAATCCTGATTTGTCGCGTACAATATGGTGGGAATAAATCAGTATCTCATTAACATATTGTGTTAATGAGATACTGGCTGCCAGACCGAAATACCGGAAAAAAAGCCATTGAAGCCGTACTGGGTCTCGTCTCCATCAACAGAAAGACATGGGCGCAGATAAGGACGGCTTTTTTCATATATGAAATACAGTTTCCCTTCTGACACTGCAGAGGCCCTGTCCGAACGCACTGTCATCCAGGAACCGCAATCAAAGAGTTCCTTCCTATCTTTATAAGCATGCATGCCTTGCGG
>CALADR010000373.1 GCA_937890845.1 uncultured Bacteroidales bacterium
GGTATCACAATACAATACGAGATTTCGTACGTTCAGGGGAAATCGGAGAGTTGGCAATCATAAGAGTATGTCACATGACTCCGGGACTTGCTCCGGGAGAAGGTCACGAATACGAAGGTCCTTCGTTTCATGACTGCGGAATGCACTATGTAGATATCGCCAGATGGTATGCCGGATCTGAATTCAAGACTTGGAATGCCCAGGCCATAAGGATGTGGGATTACAAGGATCCATGGTGGCTGCAGTGTCACGGAACATTTGAAAACGGGATAGTTTTCGACATAACCCAGGGATTTGTCTATGGGCAGCTTGCAAAGAACCAGACACACAACTCCTATATTGACATCATCGGCACAAAAGGCATCGCCAGGATGACACACGATTTCAAGACAGCTACTGTAGAACTTCATGGCACATCAAAGACTGCGACAGTCAGCCAGCCGTTCGGAGGCAAAAACATTGATGTCCTGTGCAGTAAATTTGCGGAATCAATCAGAAAAGGCAAAGCAATAGACAGTCTCCCTGCATTCAGAGACTCCGCCATAGCTTCAGAGTATGCATGGAAATTCATCGAGAATGCCAGAGGAAACGATCTTCCGTCAATTGGCAATGAAGAGACTCTGGAAGAAATAAGATACAGAAGAAGACATATGAAAGACGGTTACGGCCTTCTTAACAAAAGAACGCTGGAGCCTGTATTGACTGACAATAATTAAAACGCTATCATAATGAACAACTTATTGTTTTTTGGAAATATCGGAGGCGGTGAGATCTTTGCGGTCACACTGGTAATCCTACTGCTCTTCGGAGGAAAAAAGATTCCTGAACTTATGAGAGGACTCGGTAAAGGAGTCAAAAGTTTCAAGGACGGGCTCAACAGCATTGAAAAAGATATTAATAACGAAATTGAGAAATAATTTCTCTTAGTAATAACAACTAAAACACAAGACAATGGCTAATGAAATGTCCAGAAGATCGTTCCTGAAAAAAGGAGCGGCAGCAGCAATCGGAATGTCGGTTGCTCCAAATGTAATCCTGGGTAAGAACTTCGGAGCATCCCCGGCTCCGTCAAAGGACAAACTCAAAATTTTGGGCGTAGGTATCGGAGGCCGCGGCGCATCTGTCCTCAGAGGTCTTGAAAGCGAAAACATCATCGGACTTTGCGACGTGGACTGGAAATATGCTGACCATATTTTCAGACGTTATCCTAATGCTAAGAAATACAACGACTACCGCAGGATGTATGACGATATGCTCAACGAAGCAGATGCAGTGATGGTGGCTACTGCAGACCACACGCATGCACTCATTGCAGCTGAAGCAATCGCCGCAGGAAAACACGTATATGTAGAGAAACCGCTTACTCATACTGTATATGAGTCACGTCTTCTCACAAAACTTGCAGCCAAGCATAAAGTTGCCACCCAGATGGGTAACCAGGGAGCATCAGGCGAAGGCGTAAGAAAAGTCTGCGAGTGGATATGGAACGGTGAAATCGGTGAAGTGACCCGCGTAGATGCATTTACCGACAGGCCAATCTGGCCTCAGGGTCTTGCACGTCCTGAGCAGATCGACAGGATTCCAAAAACACTGAACTGGGAATCTTTTATCGGCCCTGCACCTATGCGTCCGTTCAACCATATATATACTCCTTGGAATTTCCGCGGATGGTGGGATTTCGGAACAGGAGCATTGGGAGATATGGCATGTCATATCCTTCATCCTGTATTTAAAGGACTGAAACTCGGTTATCCTACTAAAGTACAGGGAAGCTCGACACTCCTTCTTAACGAATCCGCACCTAATGCAGAAATGATACGCTTCACTTTCCCTGCAAGAGACAATATGCCTAAGGTGGCAATGCCTGAAGTGGAGGTGAACTGGTATGACGGAGGCCTCAAGCCTGTAAGACCAGAAGGACTTCCTGCAGGAAAAGACCTTAACATGAAAGGAGGAGGAGCAATCTTCTACGGAACAAAGGACATCCTTATATGCGGATGCTATGGTGTTGACCCTTACCTTGTTTCCGGACGTGTTCCTGACGCTCCTAAGGTTCTCAGGGAAATCACTGAATCACACCAGATGGACTGGGTACGCGCTTGTAAAGAAGATCCTGAGTACAGAACTCCAAGTGCTTCTGATTTCAGCGAGGCAGGTCCATTCAATGAAATGGTGGTAATGGGAGTCCTTGCAGTAAGACTCCAGAGCCTCAACCAGGAACTTCACTGGGACGGACCTAATATGAGGTTCACTAATATTCCTGAAGGTGCAACAATAAAGACTGTCATCAAGGACGGTTTCCATATCAAGGACGGACACCCTACTTTTGACAAGACCTGGACAGAACCTGTTGATGCAAACCAGTTTGCTCAGGAGCTTATCAAGCACAACTACCAGAACGGATACTCTCTTCCTGACATGCCACTCTAGTCTGTGTAAAAACCGATAGAAAGAGAATAATAAATTTAAAGAATACGAAAATGAAAAAGATAAGTTTTATCGCAGCCAGCCTTGCAATGGTCATGACTATGGCTTCCTGCGGAAACCAGAATAACAAAAAGAATGAGAAAGAGGCTGTTGCAGAAACCAAGACAGAAACTTCTGCTCCATCATACAAAACTCTTGACAAGCCACAGGTTGACATGAGTGAATTTCCTGTAGACAAAGACGGATATTACGTAATCTTCGACGGAAAGACATTGAAAGGCTGGAGAGGATATGGAAAAGATAATATCCCTTCAAGATGGACAGTTGACAACGGTGCTATCAAGTTTACCGGCTCAGGCGGAGGAGAGGCTCAGACTGGAGAAGGCGGAGACCTTATTTTCGCTCATAAATTCAAGAATTTCGAAGTTGAGTTTGAGTGGAAGGTTTCAAAAGGCGGAAACTCAGGAGTATTCTACCTTGCTCAGGAAGTTACTACCGAGAAAGACGGCAAGACAATCGTTGAGCCTATTTACATTTCTTGCCCTGAGTACCAGGTTCTTGACAATGAAAACCACCCTGATGCCAAACTTGGAAAAAATGGCAACCGTCAGTCTGCATCACTATATGATATGATTCCGGCAGTGCCTCAGAACCAGAAACCTTTCGGAAAATGGAATAAAGGTAAGATCATGGTTTACAAGGGTACAGTTGTTCACAGCCAGAACGGTGAGAATGTTGTTGAGTACCACTTGTGGACTCCACAGTGGACAGACATGCTTAAAGCAAGCAAATTCAGCCCTGAAAAATGGCCTCTCGCATTTGAGCTTCTGAACAACTGCGGAGGACAGAACCACGAAGGATATTTCGGCTTCCAGGATCATGGAGATGATGTATGGTTCCGCAATATCAGAATCAAAGTCCTCGACTAATTCCTGACAGGCCAAAAGAAGTTTGAGGGAGACTCTTCAAAGTATTTTGAGTCTCCCTCATTTTTTAATAAGCTGTTTAAATTTTTGTCATCATAAATTTGACGAGATATTTCGTGGATATTTTTGTGACTTTTTGAAAATGATAACAGTAATTGTCTGACTGAAAAAAGTCGTAAAAACAAAGACATAATTAATAAAACATATGAAAAAAACTCATATCATTTCAGCAATTGCAGCAGTTGTCTTGTCTGCTAGTGCGTGCTGCTCAGGCGGAGAATGCACAAATGAGCCTGTTAAAAAGGAAATAGCTGTGCAGATGTATTCTGTAAGAAGCCTTATAGGAAGTTTCGGAAAAAATCAAAGCGATTACAAGCCTGTTTTGAAATCACTTGCAGAAATGGGATATACCTCAATTGAAGCTGCCAGCTATTCTGACGGCAAACTATACGGACAGGATCCTGCACAATTCAAGTCTGACGTTGAAGCTGCCGGGATGAAGGTGATGTCGTCTCATTGCAATAAATATCTCTCTAAAGAAGAAATCAAGAGCGGAGACTTTTCAGAATCTCTGAAATGGTGGGATCAGTGTATTGCAGCACACAAGGCAGCAGGAATGAAATACCTAGTCATGCCATATCTTGGAATCCCTGATACTTTGGATGAGCTTCAGAAATATTGCGAATACTTCAACGAAATTGGAAAAAGATGCAAGGAAAACGGCATATCATTCGGATACCACAACCACGCACATGAATTCAAGAAAGTAGAAGACAAGGAAGTCATGTATGACTACATGCTGTCACATACAGATCCACAGTATGTTTTCTTTGAAATGGACGTATACTGGACTGTTATCGGAAAAGCAAGCCCTGTAGACTATTTCAAGAAATACCCCGGACGTTTCAAGGTCCTCCACATTAAGGATGAAAGGGAAATCGGACAGAGCGGCATGGTAGGCTTTGACGCCATTTTCAAAAATGCTGCGGTCGCAGGTGTTGAAAACATTGTAGTAGAGGTTGAAAGATATAGCTATGACGATGTTGCCAAAAGTATCAAAGAAAGTATCGACTATCTGAACGAGGCTCCTTTTGTACCTGCCGATTATAAAAAGGCGGAATAGTCTGTCCTCACTATAAAACAACAAAGCCGCTCCAAAAGGCGGTTTTGTTGTTTTATCTGCTTCAGTTTACGAGACTCGTCTTTTGATACTGAAACAATGGCCCTAAGTTACAAACAGTGGGACAATTAAAAATTAACACAACAGTCTGCAATTATGGCACACCGTCTTGCTTACTAAC
>CALADR010000374.1 GCA_937890845.1 uncultured Bacteroidales bacterium
CCTCAAAGTCCACTTTCATCTTCTGGGTCATAAGAGAGATGGTGAGATCTTTAACGCCAGTAACTTTTTTAGCTGCATCTTCAACGAGATTTGCACAGTTGGCACAATCTACTTCAATTTTAAAAGTTTTGTTCATAATATTATTTGTTTGAGTTTTGTTATTTCATGGTGCAAAATTACAAACGGTTATTTGCAACCTGTTTGCAATTTGGCCTCTTGTCAGAAACAAGCCTGCATACTATCTTTTTTATAGAGTCTCCGTCAAGTCTAATTTTGTGTGAGCATTCAGGTTCTGCATTTTAGGGCGATACGTGTACTGATCTTAAATAATGGCATTAGAATGCGGCCTTGTTGGATTTAATTGTATATTTGCAAATTAATTTGCTTTTTTGAGCTTTTTGAAAGGATTATTTTATGACTGCCACACCTTAAACGAAAAGGACATTGGTCTGCGGTAATAAGTTGACGCTTTCTGAAGTAGAGACCGTACTTTATGATGAAGGAGTCAGATTCGAATTGTCAGAAGAATGTCGGAGAAAAATAGAAGATTGTCATGCTTTCCTGAGTGAATTTTCCAAGGAGAAAGTCATATATGGTATCAATACAGGCTTTGGTCCGATGGCGCAGTGGCGTATTGAAGATTCGCATTTGAAGGAACTGCAGTATAATATTATACGTAGTCATTCAACAGGTGCAGGAGCTCCTCTCCCTGTCGTTTTTGTCAGAGCGGCGATACTTTCCAGAATAATGACATTTGCCCAGGCTCATTCCGGAGTTAATATCCGTATTGTAGATCTTTTGCTTGAGTTTTTGAACAGAGGAATTTATCCTATGATTCCTGAGCATGGCAGTGTAGGAGCAAGTGGTGATTTAGTTCAGCTTTCTCACATAGGGCTTGCCTTGATAGGTGAGGGCGAAGTTTTTTATCAGGGTAAACTTCGTAAAGCATCGGAGGTCATGGTAGAAAATGGCCTGGAACCTTTGAGAATGTATGTTCGTGAGGGATTGGCAGTTACAAACGGTACAGGAGTAATGACAGGCATCGGACTTGTGAACCTGATCCAGGCCCGGAGGCTTTTGAACTGGAGTATCAAGGCATCTGTCCTGATGAATGAGGTGGCATCTTCATATGATGATTTTATGTCTGAGATTCTTAACGGACTGAAAGAACATGAAGGACAGCGTAATGTAGCTGCATTGTTGAGAAAGGTCGCAGAAGGAAGCAGATGTCTTCGTGATAGAGAGAAAGAG
>CALADR010000375.1 GCA_937890845.1 uncultured Bacteroidales bacterium
ACAATGATTGCTGAGCTTGACAACAGCATCAAGGTTCTTACAGAGAACAAGCAGAACGGAATTTCAGCTAAAGCCGACAGAGTTTATGGCGGAGATCCTGTCAAGTGGTGTAAGTTTGCCAACTCGCTCAAACTCCGTCTTGCCATGCGTATGGTTTATGCTGAACCTGATAAGGCAAGACAGTATGCAGAAGAAGCAGTGAACCATGAAATCGGTGTCATTACTTCAAATGCTGACAACGCAAAAGTCCCTGCCGCAATCTACGGAGAAGGCAACAGTATGTATGTGGCTATCAAGTACAATGAACCTAACGGAGTAAATACGGGCGGTGATACTCATATCGCAGCAGATATAGCATGTTATATGAACGGTTACAAGGACCCTCGTCGTGCAAAATATTTCGTTCCTTCACTTTTTGAGGGCGTTCCTTATGTAGGAATGAGAATAGGTGTTGTAAGACCTTCATTCAGTGTTAGCCAGAACTTCAGCGGAGTCAACCTTACCAGAGAGTCAGACATGGTGTGGATGAACGCAGCAGAAGTTGCCTTCCTGAAAGCAGAGGGCGCTGCTGTATTCGGATTCAATGTCCTTGCAGGAAGCTCTGAAGAGGATGTCTATAACGAAGGTATCCGCCTTTCATTTGAGCAGTGGGGAGCAGATGGTTATGCAGAATATATTGCTGACAATTCATCACTTCCGGCTACATATACAGACCCTACCGGTGCTGACAGTTATTCTGAAACCTTGAGCCGTATTACTGTTAAGTGGAATGGCGCTGCGACTCCGGAAGAAAAGCAGGAGCGTATCATCATACAGAAGTGGATTGCCAACTTCAACCTCGGAAATGAGGCTTGGGCTGATTACAGACGTACCGGTTACCCTCATTTCATGCCTGCCACCAGCAAAGGAAACCAGAGTGCAGGAGTTGTTGACAATGTTCTCGGTCCGAGACGTATGCCATATCCTCTTATTGAATATACAAACAATAACCAGAATGTAACTGCTGCAGTATCAAACCTTCTGGGTGGACCTGACAATCAGGCTACAGATCTTTGGTGGGATTGTAACCCTAACCATCCTGACAAGAAGTAGTAGTATAACTCTTAGCTAACAGTAGATTATGAAAATGAAAAATATATTGCCGCTGATGTCAGTTGCTGCCCTTGCAGCATTTGTTTCATGCAGCAAGTGGACAGAAAGTGAGAATCTTGAGTATCACAAGACTCCGGCGGAAGAACACCCGGAGGAATATGCAGCCTATCTGAGTTCCATCCGTAACTATAAGGCTACAGAGCATAGAGTAATGCTCGTTACTATGGAGGGCACATCCAAGTTTCCGTCAAGGCAGAACCAGCACCTTATTTCTATGCCGGATAGTGCGGACTATATCCTCATGAAAAATGCATTTGACCTTCATGAGACACTGGCAGGAGAGATTAAGGAGGTTTATGATACTAAACGCACCAAGTCTCTTGTATATGTTGACTTCGCTCTTGCTAACGAAGCCTGGACTGAGTATAACGACGCGCGCGAGGAAGCCGGCAAGCCGGAACCTACTGCAGAAGAGATTAAGAAGTTCTTCGCAGACCAGGCAGAGAAACAGCTTGACCTTTGCAACAGATACGGTTTCTTCGGTATCGTAGTTTCCTTCCTCGGAAATACTTCTACTCAGCAGATGCAGTTTTCTCTCGAAGGATTCCTTACTCCTGTAAAGTCTTGGATTGAAGACAATTCTGACAAGCTTGTCTTCTTGAGAGGAAGTGTCAGGAATATCAACACTTTTGCTTTGAAGCAAGAAGGACTGAAATTCAATTTTGCTGAAGAAAGTACCTATCATATTATTGCCGGAGGAGAAAATTCATCAGTAACACCTGTCAACCAGCATATTGCCCGTACTTTGGGAACTCTTGACGGAGAAGAACAGGTACCTCAGGACAGGGTAATTCTTGAACTTACTGTTCCTTCTGAGGCGATTCCTGAGCAGAAAGGCTTCACACCTTATGAAGCAGCTACAAAGTGGCTTCTTCCTACACTCGGATTGAATCCTGACGGAACACCGATGGAAAACTTCTTCCCGAAGACCAAATTCACTCCGTGCGGTCTCTGTGTTGAAAATGCACATGACGACTACTTCGATCTTGATATGATTTACAAGAGAATCCGCACAGGCATAACTGCATTTGCCAATTAAGAAACTGTTTGAAAAATTTTGATATTATGAAATTCAATAAGATAATATTCGGTGCATTGGCTGTCGCAGCATTATCAAGTTGTGATACAGAAGATACTTTGCTCGAAAACCATCTTTTTATCGATGCCAGCACTTTCAACAATGAAGTGCGTGTAGCATTGGACGAAGGTGTAAACGAACTTTCCCGCGAAGTGAGGGTGGCTATGGCTTTCCCTCAGGATAATGAGGTAAAGGTTTCTTTTGCCAAGGCTCCAGAACTGCTTGAGACATACAAGCAGGCATACTATTCTCCGGAAGTAGAACTTCTTCCGGATGAATTCTGCGACCTTGCTGGAGTAGAAGCTGTCATCAGGGCAGGTGATATCACTTGCGATGCAGTGAACTTTGCATTCAAGAACCTTCAGAAACTTTCCCTTGGCGACAAGGAATATGTTCTCCCTGTAAGGATGAGTGCTGATGGAGTAGATGTCCTTCAACGTGCAAACGTAATGTATTTCCGTATCAAGGAAGCCTCTCTTGTCAATGTCGTGGCTGATATCAACAAGAACTGTGCATGGCCTGAGTGGAAAGATTTCCAGAAGGTAAACGATATGAAGACAATGACTATGGAGTGTCTGATTAACTGTCATTCATTCAACAATGAAAGCAAGGTTCACACTATTATGGGAATTGAGGATCACTTCCTTCTCCGTATCGGTGACGTTCAGAAGTCTCCTAACTCTCTCCACCTTGCAGCAGGATACAGGGATGTGGTAAACGGAAGTTATTACAGACGCAGTATCCCTGAGGTAGATGACCCTGCTCTTCAGCTCAAGACCGACAGATGGTATCATGTCGCTGTTACATTCGACAACGGTATGGTAAGACTTTATCTTGACGGTAAGGAAATGGCCAGCGGTGATGTATCTGTTCTCCAGCAGATTCCTGATCCTGATCATGAGGGACAGATGATGCCAGTGGGAGTCGATAAATGTAAATTTATGATACCTCACAGTAATGAACTTGAAGACCAGCCTCGTTGTTTCTGGATTGGTTATTCATATGACCATTTTGCCGAAGGAAAGATGAACCGCTGTCTCGATGGTATGATTGCCGAAGTAAGAATCTGGGACAAGGCGCTTACTCCGGAAGAGATTAAGGCTCCTTCACATTTCTATAAGGTATATCCTGAGGAAAACGGCAAGTATTCGTATAATCACCAAAACGAAATGTATTTTAATCCAGTTCAATTGGTGTTCAAATAG
>CALADR010000376.1 GCA_937890845.1 uncultured Bacteroidales bacterium
TCCACAGTGAGGGAGATAAGCCAGAAGTATTATGACCAGTTCAGTAAAAAATGCGGACGGCTTGTCATAATGGACAGCAACCATACAGAAGAAATCGCTGCACATGGCCTTCCTTCTTTTCTTACTCCTGACAGAGCTGCGTCATTAATAGCATCCAGATATCTTTTCAAAGGGAAAAAATGTTCTGTGTTTGATTTGGGAACAATCCTTACCGTTGATTTTATGGATCAGGACGGACGTTATACCGGAGGTAACATTTCAGTAGGATGCCGCACCAGGTTCAAATCTGTCAACAGGTACTCAAAATCTCTTCCTTTGTTGGATACACCGGAAAACATATCTGAAAAAGGAGTTTCTCTGACTTCTTCCATTGAGTCAGGGATTATTTCCGGTATTGTATTTGAAATCAACGGATATATTGAAAGGTATCCTGAAAATATACCCGTTTTTACAGGTGGTGATGCAATTTATTTTGCAAAAAGAATGAAAAACTCCATCTTTGTAGTTTGTAATCTTGTTTTGATGGGATTAGCTTTAATAGCCGACGAGTATGTTAAGAATATACAATAAAGCACTTTTGCTGTTTCTGTTTCTTGTTATCCCCCTTTCTGCTTTGGCTCAGGATGGGGCTTATGGTGCTTACACTCCATATTCCATATTCGGAATCGGTGAACTTCGTATGGAAGGTTCGGCATACAACAGAAGTATGGGTGGAGTAGGTATTGCAACAAGAAACAAAAGATTCATAAACTATGTAAACCCGGCTTCTATTACTGCCAAAGATTCTCTGTCTTTCATGGCTGATATAGGGCTTTCGCAGAAAAATTCAATTTATCAGCAAGGAAACTTGAAGTCAGGAAACAATACATTTAATATGTATGATTTCATTCTGAGTTTTCCTATTTACCGGTCTTCGGCATTCATTGTCGGTATAACACCCTTCAGTGACCTTGGTTATGATTTCAAAACCAAGGTAACGGACCCTTCTATTATAGGTCATACAGGGAATGTTACATATACAGCATCAGGAAACGGAAGCGTTTATCAGGTTTTTGCAGGCGCTGCTGCTACTTTCTGGAAGTGTTTTTCTGTAGGAGCTGAGGTAATATACTATTTCGGATCACTGGACAAGACTTATAACCAGACATTTGCAGATGCTTCATACAATTCTGTAACCAGTACGGACAATCTGTTGATTCGTGCTACTACAGGAAAGTTCGGTCTTCAGTATGAGCAGAGTCTTGGGCGCGGATCATCTTTGGTGATAGGAGCTACTTATAAGCTGAAGACAGGAATAAGAGGCCGTACAGTAAGTTCAGAAACATTGGGAAGCATATCAGATACATTGAGATACAATACTTCAAACAATTCGGCAGTAAGTATTGCTGATGAGTTTGGCGTCGGAATCTCTTTTAGAAAGAGTGACAGGTGGAGTGTGGAACTCAATTACCTGAGGTCTGGGTGGAATAAATCAGGTTTTGAAAATGTGAACGGATTCTCTGTGGATTCGGATGCGTTTTTCTCTACAACGGCAACAAATTCTTTCAGGGCCGGCTTTGAAATCGTCCCTAACAGAAACGATATCAGATACTACAGGAAAAAGATAGCTTATCGTGTAGGTGCATACTATGACCAGTCGTATTACAGGCTGGATGGAAATAAAATCAATTCGGTCGGAGTTACATTCGGTGTGACTTTACCTGTATTTAAACTGTACAATGGCATAACTTTGGGAGTAGATGCCGGCCAGAAAGGTTCTATGAAACACAATATGGTCAGAGAGCGTTATGCAATGTTTGTAATAGGATTCAATATTCATGATATTTGGTTCCATAAACCTAAATACGAATAATTTAAAATTAAAAGGATATGAAAAGATTGACATTATTTTTTGCACTTGTGATGATGACAATCAGCAGTGTTACAGTTTCGGCACAGGGAAAATACGGAGCTGACAGCGCTGAATGTATCAAGTATCTCTCTTATTACAAAGAGTATTTCAAGCAGAAGAATTATGATGACGCACTGTCAAACTGGAGAAAGGCTTATTCCCTTTGTCCTCCTACTGCTAACCAGACAATGCTGATAGACGGTACTACACTCATACGTCAGCTTATAAACAAGAATAGCAAGAATGCAGTCTATAAGGCAGCTTTGGTCGATACGCTTCTTAAAATTCATGACCAGAGGGCTGAGTTTTATCCAAAATATACATCTACAGCTATCAATAACAAGGGATTGGATATGATAAGCTATATGCAGGATGATACAAAGACATTTTATGAAGGAATAAAGGAAGTAATCAATACAAACAAGATTCAGTCAAGACCTCAGTTTTTCCTTTTCATGTTCAATGCATCTTGCGACCTTTATAATAAAGGTGTTCTGACTGCTGATGAAGTGCTGGCTGATTTCGATATCGCCACTTCATATATTGATGAGATAGCAAAGAAAGACAATTCTGAAGTGACTATGAAGATCAAGACAGATATAGAGAATCTTCTTGCTACAAGTAATGTTGCCAGCTGTGACAACCTTATAGCATTGTTCACTCCAAGATTCCAGGAAAATCCTGATGATCTTGAACTTGCTACAAACATTCTCAAGATGATGAGCGCAACAGAGGATTGTACTGACAATCAGCTGTTCCTCGATGCAGCCAATACAATGCACAGACTTGATCCTTCTGCCGCTTCTGCATATTTCCTTTATCGTCTTTACTCCGGCAAGAACGAAGTTGAAAAGGCAATACAGTATATGGAAGAAGCTATTGCAAGCGAGGATTCCGACACAGCACAGGATGCACAGTACTGCTATGAACTTGCAACATTCTGTTACAAGAACTCTATGAACGCAAAATCATTCGAGAGTGCTCTTAAAGCTGCTGAACTTGACCAGGCTCTTGCCGGAAAGGCGTATATGCTTATCGGAACAGTTTGGGGAGCTCAGGTTTGCCCTGGAAACGAGATTGAAAAGAGGGCTCCTTATTGGGTTGCCGTTGATTATATGATTAAAGCCAAAAATGCTGATCCTACACTTGCAGAAGAGGCAAACAGGCATATCTCACAGTATAGCCAGTACTACCCGCAGACAGCTGAGGCATTTATGTATAACTATAACAAGGGTGATTCATACACTGTATCTTGCGGCGGTATGAGGGCTGTAACGACAGTCAGAACCCAGGACTAGTGATTTGAAAAATATATCAAATATATTGAAAATGATAGCAACTGCTCCGGCAGTTGCTTTCGTTGTTTATTCTTGTCAAAGTAAAATAAAGGAAGCTGATAACCTTAATCTTGATCAAACTCCGTCACAGGTTGTTAACAATATGTTCGTAGTGCAGTCTGAAAACGGTCTTCTCCAGATGAGAATGGAAGCCGACCTTATGGAGAGGTACGAAAATGACTCTGTCTCCTACGAGATATTTCCTGAAGGATTCGCAGTTTATGGTTATAATGAAGACGGTCTGCTTGAAACTGAAATCATTTCTGACAATGCCAGACACGAGAAACTGAAGAAAGAAGACAAGGAAACATGGTCTGCTTTCGGAAATGTCGTAGTGAAGAACATCATAAAAAAGCAGATAATGGAGACTGATACCTTATACTGGGACAGGAAAAATGAGCGTATTTATACGGACTGTTATGTGAAGATGTATTCGCCTGATGGTTTTATGCAGGGATACGGTATGGAATCTGATCAAAGAGGCAGAAATGCTGCAATTTTCAACAATTTTGACAATTATGCCGTAGTTGTAAGGGATAGCACGGAAACAGTATTGGATTCTGTCAATTTTATAGGTCCATTGATTAAAAAATAGTGTTGGTTTGAAGGAAAATTGCTATCTTCGCACCCCATAACAAATTAGACTAACGAAAAATAATTAAAATCAGATAAACAAAATGGCGGTTCTTGAAAAAATTCGCGTAAAACTCGGAGTTTTCATAACGATAATAATAGCATTGGCTTTGCTGTCATTTATTATTGATCCGAGTACACTTCAGTCTGTTTCTTCTTCTATGTCTTCAAAATACGATGTAGGAGAAATTAACGGTAAGTCAGTATCATATAACGAGTTCCAGAAGGATGTGGAGTATTATACATCCATCAGCGAGATGATGTCAGGCTCTACAGTAAGCACAGAACAGCAGCAGATTGCAATAAGAAACGAGGCATGGCAGGCTCTTGTCAGCAAGTTCTTGTTCATTAAGAATGCCAAGGCTGCAGGAATATCAGTAAGCGAAGCTGAAATGCTTGCCCTTACAGTTGGAGATATGGTTTCACCTATGCTTGCACAGAATCCTGCATTTGCAGATGAATCCGGTAACTTCTCGAAAGACAGACTTGTACAATTTGTCCAGAGCGTAAATACAGATGCAAGCGGAAACTTGAAGTCTTTCTGGGATTATCTCCAGAATTCTATTTATACACAGCAGTATTACACCAAATACGGTTCTCTATTCACAAACAGTGATTTCACTAATCCTCTTATGATGGCACGTGAAATAGAGGACAATAACAATACTACTGATGTTGAGTTTGTTATGGTTCCATATGGTTTCCAGACGGATTCATCAATCGTTGTTTCAGACAGTGAAATCAAGTCTTATTACAATTCGCACAAGAAGTTCTATAAGCAGCAGGATAGCCGCGATATCGAATATGTAGTTTTCGAAGTAAAACCGTCAGACAAGGATATTTCAGCAGCAAATGAGCAGCTTACAGCAGTCTACGAGGAATTCTCGACTACTGACAATATGAAGAACTTCCTTATGAGAAATTCAGACAGAGCTCTTTCAAATTACTATTATAAGAAAGGTGAACTGAATACGATTTCTTCCGATATCAATGATTTCGTTTTCAATGAGGGTAAAGGAACATCTAAGGTATTTGCAAAAGATAATTCATTCTTTGCAGTCAGAGTTCTTGAGACAAGGATGGTTCCAGATTCTGTTTATGTAAGGCATATCCTTCTTCAGGGAGAGCAGGAGTCACTTGCTGACAGTCTTGTAAATGTGCTGAAAAAAGGTAAGGATACATTTGCAAACGTCGCAGCACTTTATTCGGCAGACCAGAATTCTTATGCTGAAGAAAGAGGAGATATCGGCTGGATGACACAGACTTATATGATACCGGGTTTTGAAAGTGTCATGACTGCAGACCTTGACAAGATCTTTATTCTTGATACTCAGTACGGAAAGCATATCGTAGAGGTTACAAAGAAAACAAAAGCCATAGAGAAGAAGCAGGTTGCTATTCTTGAAAAGACTGCCCTTGCAAGCAAGGAGACATTCAATAGCTATTATGCTAAAGCCAATACTGTAGCTACAAAAGCTGAAGGAAAATACGAAAATTTCAAAAAAGCAGTTGAAGAAGAAGGACTTTATGCACATCCTGTTAACAAGATGCTTGAAAGTACGGACAGACTTGGCGCAATAGATGATACTAAGGAAGTTACAAGATGGGCATTCGAGCAGAAAAAAGCAGGAAAAGTATCGAATATCATAACAGTAAACAACAATTACTTCTTTGTAGTTGCAGTGAAAGGTATTCATAAGGAAGGCTATACTCCGGTAAATGAAGTGGCTCCTGCAATCAAGTCTGTTCTTTATGCAGAAAAGCTTGGTGTAAAGAAAGCAGCCGAAATAGCTGAAAAAATCAAAGGACTTGACAATATGGAGGCTATAGCTGCCGCTCTCAATACGACAGTAAGCACGAAGGAAGGCATTACATTTGCCTCAATGAATTCGCAGGGTCTTGACCCTAAATTCATAGGTGCTGTTTCTGTTGCAGAGCCTGGTAAGATTTCAAAACCTCTTGCAGGGAACATCGGTGTCTATGTGTATAATGTTAAGGCTCATGATACAGGTGCTTTCTTTACAGAGGATGATGCTAAGGCCCGTGATTCTCAGATGTCTCAGTATAGTCTTCAGACACTTCTCCCTGTTATGATGCAGGATGCAGATGTAAAAGATAACAGGGCTCGTTTCTATTAGTAGAAAGCAGACATCGGACAGTTTGTCCGCCATGCAAAAAATAAAAGAGGTTGAACTTAATGTCAAATTGACTGGTTCAGCCTCTTTTATTATATGGATAGCGCTTGGCAGAATTTCCGGCAGCCCTTCTCCCGCTTCACGTGTTAACATATCAGTCACGGATTTTGAATTTCGGGGCAGTCGGATTGCTGCTGTAAAAGCATATTACACATTGAACAGGAAATGCATTATATCACCGTCCTGAACAATATACTCTTTTCCTTCTATTCCAAGTTTGCCTGCAGCTCTGCAAGCTGCTTCTGATTTCAGTTCTATGAAATCATTATACTTTATGACTTCTGCGCGAATAAAGCCTTTTTCGAAATCTGTGTGTATAACTCCTGCTGCTTTGG
>CALADR010000377.1 GCA_937890845.1 uncultured Bacteroidales bacterium
ATAAAGAGTTGAGATCAGGGAAACTGTCAGTACTGTCCAAGTCCGACCATGAGATAATCACAGATAGTGTACTGGACAGACATGACTGCAACCATGCCCTGTCAAAGAATGATTTTGCCAAAGCAGTATCCGGCAACGCCAAGACTCACCGTGGAATGGACTTTTCGCATTTCAAAGTCATATTCAATATGCTTTTAGAAATCCAAAGCAAAGGTCACCTTCGGGCAAATTATTAAACGATTTTTTTGAATAATTGTTACATAAAATGTATGTACATATTTTGTAATAACAATTTGTGTAATCGTTAATTTTGTACTACTTTTGTGATAGAAATAAATACACACTATGGAAACCCCGTTTATCTTTGGAAAAATAGCAACAGATAAGAATTTTACAGACCGAGAGATGGAAACATCCAGCTTGGTTCAAAACTTCACATCGCTTATCAATACGATTATAATCTCGCCTCGTCGCTGGGGCAAGAGCTCGCTTGTGAATAAGGCTGCAAAATTGGCAATGGAGCAAGATAGCAAACTACGCATATGCCATATTGACCTTTTCAATGTAAGAAATGAAGAGCATTTTTATTCATTGCTTGCTCAGAAGCTTATCACCGCATCATCAAGTAAATGGGAAGAGGCTGTTGAGAATGCCAAGAGTTTCTTCTCACATCTGGTTCCAAAGATTTCTATCGGATCTGATCCGACAAATGAGATATCAATCGACTTCGACTGGGAGGATGTCAAGCATAATCCCGATGAGGTGCTTGACCTTGCTGAACAGATTGCTAAGAAAAAGGGGCTCAAGATTGTAATCTGTATTGATGAATTTCAAAACATTTCGGAGTTTACAGACCCCGACTATTTCCAAAAGAAGTTACGTTCGCATTGGCAGCAACACCAGAACGTTGCCTACTGCTTGTATGGTAGCAAACGTCATATGATGATGGAGGTATTTACCAACTCTTCAAAGCCATTTTATAAGTTTGGCAACTTGATGTTCCTCAATAAGATTGATACGCCTTACCTTGTAGAGTTTTTTAAAAGCCGTTTTGCCGACACTGGCAAGAGCATAAATGAAGATGCTGCCAACCTAATTGTTGAACTTGTCGATAATCACCCCTATTATGCTCAGCAGTTGGCACAACAGTCGTGGTTAAGGACAAATAGCATCTGCACTGTTGAGATTGTACGCGCAGCACATGCCGCATTGGTAGAACAGTTGAGCTTGCTATTTGTAACTATTACGGAGACTTTGACCACGCAACAGCTAAACTATCTTAAAGCCCTCATTGCCGGCGAAAAAGCTATTAGTTCTACCGCTGTAATGCACCGTTACCACATATCATCTTCAACCGCCATTGCTCGTTCAAAAGCTGCTCTTATCAAGAATGACATACTGGACAACAAAGCCGGCGAAGTCTCATTTCAAGATCCAATCTATGCTTATTGGTTGAAGACAGTGTATTTTGCGAAATGAAGTAAGAAGAACCGGAATCGAATCAAACTGCTTCATTGGAAGCCCGGAGGGACTATGAATGGTTCGTTCGCGATGTGCGCTCATCAGCACCTGCAAGGCTGCCGATGTTGATTCTCGAATCTGGATGGAGGATGTCTTGAGAAAAATCCCTTACTATCAGCGAGATCAACGCAATCTTGCAGAACTCCTGCCATACAACTGGAAAAACAAAAGCGAGTAGGTTCTACTCTGATGTTAAATGCATGAAGAATGCAATACGGGCATTACCGGAGGCTTACATACAAATTAAGAGGCAGTCCCGCTGCCTCGACTTCCTCAATCGGCACATTCAGCATCCTGCTGACGTAAAGAGGAGTAATCACCTCCATACTGCCCGACCGCCGCTCCATCTCCACCAGTTCCGCGATACGCTGCGCAAGACTATCCGTTGCAATGTTTACTTCAGACATATTACTGCTGTTCCTATATATTATCGCTCTTTTATAATAACCCAGAATGTCCTGAAAATAAGCTTAATATCATATAGGAACGATGCATTCTGTACATATTCCAGATACAGCTTTATCTTCTCTTGCATGATAACATTTATATAATAGTCCTCTGGGTCAGAAGCCTTTTCTATCAACTCATTTTCATTTCTAAACTTTATTGAAGCGGGGTCGGTAATTCCAGGTCTGACATCCAGGACATGCATCTGTTCCGGCGTCCAGTAATTCACATAATGGCGAACTTCCGGACGAGGACCTACAAGGCTCATATCACCGATAAAAACATTGATAAGCTGAGGGAGTTCATCTATTTTGAACTTGCGGATAAAATAGCCGCTTCTGGTAACACGAGGATCCCGGCCACCAATAGTCACCAAAGAACCTTTATCGGCTCCAACTCTCATAGAACGGAACTTGAAGATACGAAAATCCTTATTGTGACGACCGACACGGACCTGACGGTAGAAAACAGGACCTTTCGAGTCTAATTTAATCCAGATTGCAATAATTAAAAATAAAGGGCTGAGGACAATCAGTCCACAGCCCGAAGCTACTAAATCAAAAAGCCTTTTCATATATACAGAGGCTTAAAGGTTACTTACTATTTCCACAAAATTCTCCATCACGTACTTCACATCCTCGTCTGTCATCTTAGTGTTGAGAGGAAGAGTGATTTCATTTTCAAAAAGATGATATGCATTCGGATAATCCTTAATATCAAAACCAAGTGCCTTGTATGCAGTCATCATAGGAAGCGGTTTGTAATGGACATTGGTAGCAATGCCTCGCTCTGCCATTTTCTCTATAACCTTGTTTGCCTCCTCACGAGTGCGACCAATCAGGCGGACGAGATACAAATGATGGGAAGAACAATGATTTTCACCCTTATGGTTAAGGTAGCTTACTACCTGCTTGCCCATTTTAGCATTCAAAGCATCGATTGAAGCGTTCATATATGCAACCATCTTATGACGCTTTGCGAGCATCTCAGGATAACGCTCAAACTGTACCAGTCCCAGTGCAGCCATGATATCAGTCATATTGCACTTATACCAAGGACCTATGATATCATATTCCCAGGCTCCCAGTTTGGTTTTTGCAAGGGCATCCTTATTCTGGCCGTGAAGGCTGAACAGCTGGCTTATGCGGTATATCATCTCATTCCAGGTTTCCCCTTCTTTCTTAGGGACAGTCGGCAAATAATCGATATCTGCAGGCACGGCTTCATTTCCGAAAGCGAACTTCCAGGTCATGGCACCGCCCTCGGCTGTAGTAAAGTTCTTGACAGCATGGAAGCTGAACGAACTGAAGTCAGCTATCTCGCCGGCCATCTTTCCGTTCTGCTCTGCACCGAAAGAATGCGCACAGTCCGCACTTACTATGATACGGCCGAATTTCTTCTGGAAATCATTTGAAGGACGGAAAAGATGCTTCTTTTCCTCAACGATCTGATAAACTCTGTCATAGTCAGCGACAATACCGGCAATATCGACAGGAACAATGACTTTAGTATGTTCTGTGATAGCTTCTGCAAGTTTGTCGTAATCCATTTCGACATTGTCTTTCTGACTGTCAACAAATACAAGTTTGCATCCAACATGCTGGGTGACTGATGCCGATGCAGTATAAGTATAAGCCGGAACAATGACTTCATCCTCAGGCTTGAGGTCCAGCAGATGAAGGACCATCTCCATTGCAGCTGTCGCTGAGTTCAGGCAGACAGTCTTGTCTGTATGTACGTATTCTGAAATTATACTTTCCAGTTTCTTTGTTCTCGGACCGGTAGTAATCCATCCGCTAAGAATTGCCTCCCTTACTTCCTTAGCCTCAGCCTCTGTCATATCCGGCGGGCTGAAAGGCACATTTCTTAATTGCATGTTCATAATTTGTATCGTATTAATTTGAACTTTATTTTGTCATTATCTATTGTCTGTAATCATATTCTGACTTTAATCAACAATAGACGCAATTTTTATCATAACACCTTTATTAACCTATACATTTTTCGATTAGGATAAGCTATAAACTTATATAATATCTTATATCCCAAAGAGTGATAAAAGCCAATGGCCTGATTATTATTATAGAAATCTGTAGTTAAGGACATTTGTTTCACACCTGCCTCTTTCATGGCTTGCTCTAATGATGTTAATAACCTTTTACCAATCCCCATACCTTGAGCAGACTTACTGACTCCAATAGAATATAATTCAGCATAATCTTCATTATCCTTAATATCCGCACTTTTTTTTGTCATATTCTTTATAAGACGAATTAGTGCGCTTGGAGTTTTCAACAACAACTTTATTGAAAGTATCCCAAAAGAAAAAAAATTGTGTTTTATAAGCCTACTATTGAAACCTTTAGATTTCTTAGTAGAAGCTGAAAAGCCATATATTTCACCATTCTCTTCAGCAACCATAATAATAGTCTCTTTGCTTTTTACAAAACAAGAATAATAGAACTTTAAAAAATCGGCTCCGAGGCTTGTCAAAAAAAATCCTTTGAAAGCATCGCTATGAATTCTTACTATGCTTTCTATGTCGTTATTATTTGCGTAACGGATTGTAATCATATTCAATTCTTATAGATGTGCCATATAGGCCTCTAACATAATGAAGTTGCTTATAAGTTATTATATATTGTATTTCAAGATATTAATAGATTTGCTATTTATGGCTTTAATATCAGAAATATAGTTTTTCGCTCCATCTCCACCAGCTCCGCGATACGCCGGGCAAGGTTATCATTTTGCATTTTTTACAACTGATTTTATTACTTCGACATATTTCTGAGTACCGACTTCGCGAGTGAGATTCGCCATCACAAAAGCACGTCCGTTACGCCCCATTTCTGCAGCAGCCTTACGGTCAGAATACAACTTCAGGATAGCAGACATAAATGCCTCCTTATCACCTGCCTTAGTGAAAATACCACAATTATTCTCCTCAAGGATTGATTTCATCTCATTCTCGTCGAAGTTTGCAAGAACAGGACGCGATGCTGACATTATACTCCAGGTTTTGGACGGAACACTGTTGGCACCGACACCTGGCTTCGAAATCACCAGTCCGACATCACCAAGTGAGAACACGTGACTGATATCTTCATAATCCTGAAATGGCAACATTGTTACACTCTTTAGTTCATCACGCTTAATAATATCCTCAACCTGAGCCTTATAAGCTCCATCTCCGACAAGAAGCAATCCGATTTCAGGGAGAGACTCCTGTAGATCTTTCATCACATCAAGGAGCATATCCATATTCTGGGTAAGACCGATATTTCCAGAATATTCAAGATAGAATTTGTCAGGATCTATTCCGTATTTACCAATCAGCTTGTTATCAGACCTCTCTACCTCAACGACCGCATTCTGATCCACCCAGTTATATACTACAACAATCTTATCCTCCGGAACTCCTTTTGCCATAATATTTTTCTTGAAGTCCTCGGAAATTACTATAATCTTGTCAGCATGTTTGTAAGTAAAGTCTTCAATCTTGCGTCCTATCTTCCACAACAGACCATCCTTTTTAGCCAATCCTGTTCCTACTAAAGATTCTGGAAATATGTCTTGTAGATTGTAAATTAAAGGAATATGATTGAAGCGTTTGATAATTCCAGCCATTGCACCTTGTATAGGAGGAGTACTGAGTATAAACATGACATCACACGTCTTCGCTTCATCAGAAAATGCTCCTTTCCAAAATTGTTTAAAACAAGAAATGAAATATCGTAAACAACGTAAAAATGCATTTTGGCCTTCTTTCATTAAAGGAAATCTATGCACAGATACATTACCATTATACAATTTTTCGTCTAACCTCTTTCTATATTCTTGTTTTACATTATCGGAAATACCACGTGTCGGAACTGGAGTATATACAAGCATTTCCATACCTTCATCAGAAAATGCCTGATACATATTATCAACTAAATATGAACTTGCGGCATGTTCTGGGTGAAAATATGCAGGCAAATGCAATATCTTCATAATTTTTAATGTTTAATGTTAATAGTCGCTTTCAGCATTCAACAAATTATACTTTCCAGTTTCTTTGTTCTCGGACCGGTAGTAATCCATCCGCTAAGAATTGCCTCCCTTACTTCCTTAGCCTCAGCCTCTGTCATATCCGGCGGGCTGAAAGGCACATTTCTTAATTTCATGTTCATAATTTGTAAGTTATTATCATTCTAACTATGTTTATCTCTACATTCTGCTTAACAACATATAGGTTCTTTATTTCAATCTCGACCTTATCAACTTGCTTGGATTTCCACCTATTATACTATACTCAGGGAAATCTTTGGTAAGAACACACCCCATTGCAATGATAGATCCTTTTGAAATATGACGACCAGGTGTCATCTTTACATCTCTACCTATCCAAACATCATCTTCAATCACTGTGGTTTTGCGCCCAACATGACCTTGAAAACACATTGGTTTAGTTGTGTCCGATACTTCATGGTTCAC
>CALADR010000378.1 GCA_937890845.1 uncultured Bacteroidales bacterium
CATTTTTCAGCAAGAGAATCAGGCTGCGGCCTACACTTCCTGTGCAGATCGGGACTGGTACCCTCAGTGGCGCAATGGGAGGTTTTTTCGGAATGCAAGGCCCTCCTGCTGTCCTGTATTTCATATCTTCCGAACCGGACAAGGAACACTATATAGCCATGTGCCAGTGCTATTTCTTTATAGGCAATCTGCTTATGACATTGGCAAGGGGAGCCAACGGTTTTGTCACTGCTACAGTCTTGACGGACTATCTGTATGGACTGGGAGGAGTCCTTATAGGGACAATGATAGGGGATTAGCGGTGTAGTGGCCCTGTTTACCGCCTGATTTTCCGTTACAATGAGAGGTTGGTTGTCCCGTCCTCGGACTGCGTTCTTAACATTACAAAATTCGCTGTCAGCTAAAACCCGTCAAATCCGAAAAATACGGGAGGCAACAGCAGTATGAAACCCAGCACAATCAGTGCTGCTATAAGTTTCCAAGCCCATTTCACCCATTTCCCGTATGGAATCCTTGCCATTCCCAATACTGCCATCAGTACACCCGAAGTCGGCGTGATCATATTTGTAAATCCGTCTCCGAACTGGAAAGCCAGCACTGTAGCCTGTCTGGACAGTCCGATAAGGTCAGAGAACGGAGCCATTACCGGCATTGTGATAGCCGCTTTTGCCGTGGCTGAAGGGATGAACAGGTTTATGAAAGTCTGGACTCCGTACATCAGGGCAAGGGAAGCGGTCTTTCCAGCTCCGTGAAGAGCGGATTCCATGGAATGAAGTATGGTATCTATGATTTTTCCGTCCTGGAGTATTATGATGATGCCAGAGGCAAGTCCGACTATGAATGCTGCAGAGAAAATGTCTTTGGCGCCTGCAATGAATTCGTTGGCAATTTTGTTGGCTCCGGCTCCAGATGCAATGCCGCTCAGTATGGCCAGGGCCAGGAACAGGGCGCTGATTTCCGGAATATACCATTTGAAGCAAAGTGCACCGATGACCAGATATATTATTGTAAATGCCAGAAGGTTGACAATAAAATAATGTACTGATTTTCGCAGGGATGCCACGGAAAGTACTGCAAACAGGATGCATGTGGATGGCATAAGCCATGCTGCACGGAAGCTTTCATCACCGATATTGATGGAGCAGTCTTTGCTGTAAAAGACTGTGAATAGGACAATCGCTGTCATTGCTAAAGCAAAAGAGACTTTTGATCCTGTGTTGCGGTATGGGACAATGCTTTCAGTGTCTGCTGCTACTCTGTTTCTCCAGAATGAGTCCAGTTCGTACATCGGACTCTTTTCAGGTGATTTGCGTATTCTTGACGCATACCACAGCAGCACAGTTATAAGGAAAATTGTCAGTACTGCCCAGCATACCAACCTGTATCCCATACCGGAGAAAAGCGGCAGCTCTGCCATTTCCTGGGCAACACCTATTGTAAAAGGGTTAAGGAATGCCCCTGCAAAACCTACGTGCGCTCCGACATAGACCATGCCTACGCCTGTAATAGAGTCATAACCCATTGATATTGCGAGCGGTATTGAAATTGCTACAAAGGCGATACATTCTTCGCTCATTCCGAATATTCCACCGAAAAGAGAAAACATCAGAGTCATGGCTATAAGGATGATATTGTTGACTCCGACAGTGCGTATCAGTCTGAACCTTTCCAGACTTTGCATTCTGGAAAGGAAAGCGGCTATTCCTGCATCCATCGCTTTGGTGGAATTTACTATCCACAGAGCTCCACCAACCACCAGGATGAACAGTATAATGCCGGCCTGTTTTTCGAATCCGCGGTATAGGGCTGAAAATACCTGCCATGTCTGCGGTACTGACTCTGTCATACTGTATGTCACCGTTCCATCTGCGTCTTTTATATATTCTCCTCCCGGAACGAACCAGGTGGCTGCTGCGCATAGCAGAATGGCTGCGAAAACGATAACGTATGTATTGGGAAATTCGAATTTTCTTTTTAGAATGTTGGATTGCATTTTCGGATTGTTTTAAATATTTTGCAAAGTTAGAGAATATCTCTGGAATTTTTAAAATAAGCAACTGTATGATGTAGCTGATTCATAAGAAAATGTTACATTTGTCCGCTGATCCGGGAGTTGGATTGTACGGGAAAATTAAAATTTATGCTTGCATACAGTTATATAGGTAAAGGGGATTTCCGGATGCTGGAAAAGCCGGTGCCGGAAATAGTTTCGGAAAGGGACGCAATTGTAAGGGTTACACTTAGCAGTATATGCTCAAGTGACATTCATATCAAGCACGGGAGCGTGCCGAGAGCAGTGCCTGGAATAACAGTCGGTCACGAGATGGTAGGTGTGGTAGAGAAGGTGGGAAGTGCCGTGAAGACAGTAAAGCCGGGAGACCGTGTTACGGTCAATGTGGAGACATATTGCGGAGAGTGCTTCTTTTGCAGGAAAGGTTATGTGAACAACTGTACCGATCCGGACGGCGGATGGGCGCTGGGGTGCAGAATCGATGGTGGACAGGCTGAATATGTGCGTGTGCCTTATGCCGATCAGGGACTCTGCCGTATCCCGGATGGCGTGACTGATGAGCAGGCATTGTTTACAGGAGATATCCTTGCTACCGGATATTGGGCTGCACGAATTTCAGAAATCACGGAAGAAGATACTGTACTTCTTATAGGTGCAGGGCCTACAGGCCTTTGTACTTTGCAGTGTGTCAGGCTGAAGCACCCTAGCCGTATAATTGTTTGTGAAAAATCGCAGGAAAGGAGAGATTTCGTAAGAAAACACTATCCGGAAGTACTTCTGTGTGAGCCTGAGGATTGTATGTCATTCGTTCAGGAGAACAGCAGTCATGGAGGTGCAGATGTCGTAATCGAACTTGCAGGAAGCGACAGCACTTTCCAGCTTGCCTGGCAGTGTGCCAGACCCAATGGCACTGTAACTGTCGTCGCCTTGTATGACAGGCCTCAGGTATTGCCGCTTCCTGATATGTATGGAAAGAACCTCACTTTCAAGACGGGAGGCGTAGATGGATGTGACTGTGCCGAGATTCTGAAACTTATCGAAGCAGGTAAGATAGATACAACTCCGCTTATTACACACCGTTTTCCTCTTGACCGCATAGAAGAGGCATACAGACTGTTTGAGAACAGGGAAGATGGGGTCATAAAAGTAGCAGTAACTCCACGGGAAGTCAAGTAAATTTCAAAAAATAACTAACTAATTCATTTTATTTAATTATGGCTATAAAGATTTCTTTGTCCGAGACAGAGTCCAGACTGTTCTGCTGCAGCAAATGGTGGGGCGACCCGGATATGCCTGCAGATATGCCTTATCCGACAGCAACTACTGAGGACGGAGAAGAATATCCGCTTACTTTCATTTGTCAGATAGACTGTGCCGACATTGCTGCGTTTGATCCTGACGGAGAACTACCTCATGAGGGAATGCTTTATTTTTTCGCGGCGCTGGATGAATATCTGGGGTTTGAGTCGTCAGAGCATAACGGTATAGGCCCGTGGCCGAAAGGCAGGGTAGTTGTAAAACATACCGGACATATAAATCTCGAGACATTCGAGTCTTATATAATGGTAGATGATCAGGATGAACCTCTTGCCCTTCCTGCACTTAAAATGGAATTTTCCGACTGCGGAGACATAGACGGAGGCATAAGGCTTCTTGGTCTGCCTTCGGACGGAGATGTCAGAAAGGCTTGTCCGTCTCTTGTGAATCTTCTCCAGATAGATTCGCTTGACAGCCATTTGTCAAAAGATCTTCAGTTCACTGACGGAGGAGTATTCAATATACTTATAAGTCCTGAGCATATTAAGTCCGCCAGTTGGAAACGCGCTTCCGGATATTTGTCTTCTCTTTAGAAAATTTTGAAAATGCGCTTGTATAGCGCGGAATTTGCAGCATAAAACAGGTCTGCCATTATCGGCAGACCTGTTTTATGCTGATTCTTCTTATCATATCATTGTTTGCCGCCTCCGGCGGCCTGTTTATCCGTAAAAGACGTAAAAAACGCAAGATGTCCGGAAAGCAGAAAGAAAAGTGACTCACTTTTACTGTTATGGTAAAAGCCTGATTCTGTCATTAAGGCAGAGTCTTTACTATTACTTTGTACAGAGGAGTGTTGGCCTTTTTGTCCGCATCTACTCCGAATGCATAAGCTATGTACTCAGTGTCAGGAGTGTATGGTGTATGGTTTGAAATTTCAAATGTACTGTTCTGTATAATATAGTCCAGTTCGTACATGTTGTCTTCCAGGTATTTATTTATAATCTGTTCGTCAGACATATCCTTGAATTTGCTGTATTCCTTTACATCGCAGAAATATTGTACTCCTGCCTGAGGGATGAAGGTCGCAGTGATGTGAGTAGATGATATATCAGATGTTGCAATTACTATCTTTTCATCAGAAGGAGCGGCATCTTCACTGGCTGTAAAGTCTATATGGCTCAGTTTTGTTGTAGGACAGATTTTGTCTCCGTGCATTGTAAGGCCGAATGCAAATACCCTGTATTGTTCTCCGGCGTTCAGGCTGTTGTATTTGTATGAGTCAGCTCCTTTTGACAGATTTTGGGCAGCGAACTCCTCAAAACTCATATCTGCAAGGTATTCG
>CALADR010000379.1 GCA_937890845.1 uncultured Bacteroidales bacterium
GAAACTGAGGTATTCAAATCCGTCAGATCCAAGACTGATTTTTCCTCAACCGGGGATCCACAGGCTGCTACCACGCAAGGCAACAGCGCCAATACAAATTTCTTCATACTTAATAATATAAATCCTAACTTGCAAAGATACATAAAAAACAACTGTTGTTTGGCATTTGTAAAAAAATATACATCTTTGCGGACTAAACTGATACAAAATGAATAATAAATTTGTCAACATTCTTACAAGATACGCAATAGCTACAATTGGACTCATTCTTGTAGCCATAGGTGTTGCGCTTTCTATTCTTTCAGATCTTGGAACTTCCCCCATATCCTGCCCACCTTATGTTTGGGGAGGACTTACTGTAGGACAGTATACAGCGGCCATGCACTTTCTCTTCATACTGCTGCAGATAGCCTTGCTGAGAAATAAGTTCAAGGTTGAAAATCTAATGCAGATAGCCGCTGCCATAGTTTTCGGCGCACTCACAGATGCTGCAATATGGGCATTATCCTGGATTGTACCGACAGGATACCTGTCAAAAGTCATACTTATGCTGCTGTCCTGCATAATAACGGCTGCAGGAATCAGTATCGAAGTAAGAGCCAAAGCCTGGATGCTTGCAGGAGAGATGACGGTTGCAGCGATTTCCGAAGTTACCAAAGCCAAATTCAGCAATGTAAAGATAATTTTCGACTGCTCGCTCGTAGCAATCTCTGCCATAATATCATTTGTACTTTTCGGAAGCATATTCGGAAAGGAAGATATGGTAGTAATCAGAGAAGGAACGCTGGTATCAGCAGTTCTTACCGGTTTTCTGATGAAGTTCATTGACCCGGTAACAGACAGGATATTCGGAAAGATTGCAGACAGGTAATGAAACTTACGTCTTTTCTAAAACAGTGGATGCTGCCGCTCGCAATGACTGCCGGAGCGGCAGCCTATCTTATTTACGACAGTACGGCTTTTCTGAAACCTGCCGCCCCATATATTGCGAAGACAATAGGAGTGTTGCAGCCACTCCTTATATTCGCAATGCTTTTTCTTTCTTTCTGCAGAATCTCGCCGAAAGATATGAGGCCAAGAAAATGGCATTTGGGCCTACTTGCTTTCCAGGGTGGAATTTTCAGTTTGCTGGCTCTGTCCACATCTGTTTTTCCTGAATCAGAGGGACGCGTACTTATAGAAAGTGCCATGCTGTGCATTATATGCCCGACAGCTACAGCCGCTGCAGTTGTTACCGGAAAACT
>CALADR010000380.1 GCA_937890845.1 uncultured Bacteroidales bacterium
GTCTTGCTGCTTATGGCAGTTGCCGCTCTGGTGGGAGCTGCAGTCATACCTTCACTCAATGTGCAGTATGCCCCGTCAGTAGCAGGGCGTAAGATAAGCGTGAGTTTCCGCTGGCCCAATGCGTCAGAGCGCACTATGGAGGCTGAGGTTACTTCGCGTATAGAAGGTGCCCTTTCAGGTATGGAAGGCTGTACATCCGTATCTTCTGTCTCGGAGCTGGGATCCGGAAGCGTTACTCTGTCTTTCCACAAGAAGGCGGATATGGCAGCAGTGAGGTTTGAGGTGGCTTCCAGGATAAGGAATATATACACAACTCTTCCCGAAGGTGTTACCTATCCTTCCATTTCGCTCAATACAGGAGGAACGCGTGGATATACAGCCCTGACATATGTGGTAAAGAGCCCTTTGCCTTCACAGGAGATTGAGAAATTTGTGAAGGGCAATGTCATCATGCCTCTGTCTTCCGTAGACGGGGTGGACAAGGTCTCTTTTTGGGGGGCTACTCCTTATGAACTCGAAATCGTGTTTGACTCAAAGAGTTGTGAGGCCTGCTCCATAACGGCGGACAATATTGCCTCTGCCTTTGACGTGTGGTTTTCTTCTGATGTCTTGGGAATGAAAGAGACAGCAGAAGGTACTGTGACTGTAATGCTTGAATGTATGCGTTCTGGGGATATAGGGGATATTCCTGTTGCAGAGTCATCCGGGCGTATAATACATTTGCGCGATATTGCGACCTGGAGGTATGTGGAGTCTGCTCCTGAGTCATATTACAGGCTCAACGGCCTCAATACTGTGATGCTTTCGATTGATGCTGTATCCAAGACCAGTCTTCTGAAGACAGTGTCAGATGTGAAAAAGACAATGTCCGCTCTGCAATCGTCTTTTCCTTCCGACATAACTGTTACTTTAAGCTATGATTCTTCAGAGTATGTAGTATCCGAGCTGAACAAGATATATTTCAGGACCCTGCTTTGTGTCATTGTCCTGCTAGTATTCGTGTATCTGGCGAGCAGGTCCTGTCGCTATCTTTTTGTCATCTTCTCGACTCTGACTGTCAATGTTTTAGTGGCGGCAGTGTTTTACAGGCTATTCTCCCTTCCTGTTCCTATCTATACTTTGGCAGGGATAACAGTATCACTGGGAATAGTCATAGACACTTCGATAGTTATGGCGGACCATTATTCCTATTATCGGAACAGGTCTGTCTTTCCGGCTCTTTTGGGAGCCACCGCTACTACCATAGGGGCACTATGTGTAATCATTCTTTTGCCAGACGAAGAAAAGGCAAATCTGGAGGACTTTACCAAGGTAATAATGATTAATCTCGGAGTGTCGCTTCTGACAGCTTATTTCTTTATCCCGTCACTGATAGACCGCTTTCCGGTCAGGAGCGGCAGAACTGCTGCGTCGTCAAAGTCTTACAGGAGAGCTGTCAAGTGGAGGGGATTATATGAGTCATATATCAGAAAGGGATTGAAACACAGATGGATATATATATCTGTTCTTGTAGCTGGTTTTGGTATTCCTCTGTTCCTTCTCCCTGATAAGGTGGCGGAACATCTGCCGGAGGAAGAGCATAATCTGTTTCAGAGAGTTTACAATTCGGTTATGTCCTGGAGTCCGTACAAGGGCAACAGGGAAGTGATTGACAAGGTGGCAGGCACTTCGTTCTGTATGTTTGCCAAGGCATTGGACCGTTCGGACTTTTACAGGGAGCCAGGAAGTACATAAGGGCGGGAATGCCGGAAGGATGTTCGGTAGTCCAGCTTGACGGTGTCGTGCGCCATATGGAGAATTATCTTAGTCTCTTTGAAGAAATCGAATCGTTTACTACAAGGATACGTTCTTATGATGATGCGGAAATAGCCGTAGTTTTCAAGCCTGAATATGAGAATACATATTTTCCTGCGGAGCTTAAGGCAAAAGTGATTTCAATGGCATCTGATTTCGGAGGCGCCGTGTGGCGTGTCTGGGGTGTGAATGATTCCTATTTCAATAATGATGTAGTTACCAACTACAAGAGCCACAGTATTTTGCTGTATGGTTACAACTACGATGAACTTTACGGATATGCCGAGTCATTGGTTGAATATCTTTCCGGAAACAGGAGGGTTTCAGCACCTGAGATAATGACATCCGGGGCTGATATGGCCGGAACAGAATATAATCTGGATTACAATTTCGGCTATCTTACAGATATGGGTGTCAGTCCCTATGCCTATTATGGAAAACTGCATTCAATATTGTATGATACCGCACTTCCCGGAATAATCACGGATGAAGGCATAATACCTGTGGTCTTGCGGTCTTCTGAAAAAGATTCGTTTGATCTGTGGAATGTCCTCAATTCTCAGATTGAGGTGGATAGTGTTGCCGTAAGACTTTCTGAAATAGGAACAATCGAAAAAAAGCGAACCGGGTTGCCTGTTTTCAGGAGAAACCAGTCTTATGAACTGATGGTAGGGTTTGACTTTATCGGCTCGTTCGAACTTGCCAGGTCGTATGTGGAGAAGACCGTGAAGCATTTCAATGAAGAGGTCCTTCCTGTCGGGTACAAAGTGCAGCAGCAGTCTTTCCGGTGGTGGGGGAAAGAGAGCAGGATGAGATATATGCTTCTTGTTCTTTTAGTCATTGTCATCATTTATGTAATGTGTGCGATGACATTTGAATCGTTGAAGTTTCCTTTTGCTGTGATTCTAATGATACCAGTTTCGTTTATAGGTGTCTTCCTAGTGTTCGGACTGTCAGATTTTGTGTTTGACCAGGGAGGTTTTGCAGCATTTGTAATGTTGTGCGGCATAGTGGTGAATGCCGGAATCTATCTGACGAATGACTATAAGAATCTCAGAGCTTTGCATTCTTTGCACAGAACAGGTGCAACATATAACGGAATAGTGCTATGTGGAGGAAAGAAGTCTGATGACGGTATAAAGGACTATGTCCGTGCTTTCAGCCATAAGATACGCCCTATTCTTCTTACTGTGGTATCGACGATATTAGGTCTTGTCCCTTTCCTGTTTGACGGTCCGGACGAAGTGTTCTGGTTTGCATTTGCCATAGGAGTCACGGGAGGCCTGATTTTCTCTCTCCTTGCCCTGATACTGTATCTGCCGGTATTTATAAATCTGCATTATCTCATTCCTGAAGGAGATTTATAGACTACCGGAATAAAGCATCGGATAGTTCTCTCGCAAAACGGTAGCGTGATTTGTTCTTCTCCATGAATCTGTTCCATGCACTTTCTGACGGATGCAGACTTCTGTATTTGTCCAATGCTTTTCCGGCATTGGCATTTGCTTTCGCCTGATCTTCCAATGTCATGCCTTCATATTTCAAGTCAGCGGAAATCTTATCCATATCAAGAGTGTTCCGGAGAGTCTTTTGCCAGTATTGAATGTCTGTATCTTCGACATAGGGAATGAGTCCAGGGCCAGCTCCAGGTGTCTGGAATCCGGACTTTACCTTTCCTTCCCACTCAAGTCCCTGATCCAAAAATACAGGGGAAGCAAATCTTATATCCGTCAATGTGGACATGTTGTATTTGAACGGATTACGGAAGGGAGCCTCTTC
>CALADR010000381.1 GCA_937890845.1 uncultured Bacteroidales bacterium
AAGTTTATGATACTTGAATACCAGTGCAATATTTGCGAATTTTTTTCACAATCCTTTCTTCTATTGTGTTTTATCTGACTTTGTCCGGCGCGTAGAAATTTATTATGTTGCGGATGGCATCCTGGCATGCAGGACAGAAAACCGGAGCTGTATTCGTGCGCATACGGCAGTCAGGAAACGGGCGGAACACGCCTTTGGACTGATACCCTCCGCCTTCATATACTCCTAGGAAGCTGACCGGATCCGCTCCTTCGGAAATCTTTTTCCACATCATTTTTTCATCTGCCGGAGGTGTCGGTATTTTCGTACCTTCAGGAAGCAGGTCATTCCATTTTGAACTGAAACTGACCATAGTCGTAAGATTCGGCTCCCAAGGTTCGATATGCGGGGAGTATGTCTCGATGAACTGGTCATCATAGAAATATTCGTCTCCCAGACCGACGAAGCTGTGCCCGAACTCGTGCACTACAACAGGCTTGAAAGCCGGATGGTGGGCTGTGGTCAATGTATATGAGTTGAATATTCCGCCGCCTCCGTAATTGTCTGTATTGGCGAGAATTATTATATGCTCGTATGGAAGTCCCGCAAGTGCGTCGTGCAAGTCACCGAGGTGAAGGGTGGTGAGGTATCTGTCTGAATAGAATGTGCTGAAATGAGAGTTCAGAGCAGTGCTTTTCCATATGCCTTTTTCAGGAATGCTCACTCCGCTTTCATCTGAAGGCAATGCGACGGCAATGAAGTTGAGACGGTCTTTAAGTTCGTCAAAAGGTTTGTAGGACAGTATGGATTCCATGGCGGTGAGTGCATCTTTATAGAATATATCCGACTCCTGTGCTGTATATCCTTCCGCTACAATCGCTATGTCAATGCATTCCTGCGGCGTGCCGCTTTCCAGAAGATATTTCCAGGGATGCTTGTTTTCAGGAAGCTGCCTGATCAGGATGTCGGACGGATCTACAGTGTGCTCCAAGGATGCCATCAGTTCTCCTTTGAAGCCATAAAGTTCAAGCTTTATGAGGACTTCTTCCTCCGGCATAGGGAGAAGGAACACGTTTTCAAATGATTTTCTCACGCGTGTAGCTTCTTCAGTGTTTTTCCATTCCTGAAACAGTGTCGAGAAGCTGTTTCTGTAAAGGACAGAAGAGTCCGCAAGGCTCATCATGCAGATCTGGCCGTTTCCTTTCAGCGGGACTTTGTCAAGGTTTGTGTTCCTTCCGGCCCAAGAGTCGAAGCATGTGAGTTCCGACAGGGAGATTTCCGTTTCCTTGTCTGTTCCGGAAAATATATAATCCACTCTAAGAGTCTTTTCTGCAATTGCCTCAGCAGGAGTCTGGGCATAAGAAATGTAAGTGCAGCCGAGCATTGCGGCCAAGATGGTAATACCTATTCTTTTCATACATAAGTTTTTCAATTCAAGATACAAACTTACATAAAAAACTTTGATTTCGCTTATGGCTCCAGCCGGAATTATAGACGACTGTAATCATTAAATACGCCGAATAATCTGTCTGTTTTCAGAAATGCCAGAGAGGGCCGTTTCCATGTCCTATGTGCATCCTGCAGGCTTTGGATATGGCTGTCTGGATATATGCTTTTGCGGCTCCGACTGCATCTGCAAGAGGGGAGTCCGGAGGAAATATTCCGTAAGTACTTCGCGCCAGGTGCGATGCTATTGCGGAAGAGAGTGTGCATCCTGTTCCGTGCAGGTTTGACGAATGTACTTTTGCTGTCTCAAATTCATGTATAGTACCGTCATAAAGAATGTCGCACATGGAGTCTCCGTCCAGGTGGCCGCCTTTGACCAGAACAGCACATCCGTACCGTTCCGACAGTTTTACAGCTGTTTCTTTCATCTGCCCTACAGAAGAAATCCTGATTCCGGCAAGCAGGGATGCTTCATTAAGATTGGGCGTTATCAGGGAGCAGAGGGGGAAGAGCTCCTTTTCCACGTATGCCCTGCAGTCATCTTTCATAAGTACAGAGCCGCTGGTAGAGACCATTACGGGATCACATATTACGGGAATATCTGGATACTTTTCCAGTATTTCAGTTATGGCTTCTGCAGTATGGATGTCGTAAATCATTCCTATTTTT
>CALADR010000382.1 GCA_937890845.1 uncultured Bacteroidales bacterium
GTAATTGTCGTGTCTGAAGAAACCGGACACATATCCTTCGTCAAAGGAGGTCAGGTAACAGGAATAGGCAATATCAACGAGCTCAAGCTTTTACTCAACAACTCTTTTTCAGATCAACGGGACAGACAAGACAGTGAAGACAAGAAAGAAGCTGAAAAGAAATGAATTTGAACCAAACGAACGAAAACAGGCAGGAAATAAAAATGGGAGAAGACAATATCCGTATTGAACAGAAACTTGGTTTTGACAGAATACGAAAAATGATTGCCGACAAATGCTCCACTGACTATGCTGTGGAAAGAGTTGGAAGCGAACATTTTTCCAATAACGCCAAAGAAATCAGACACAGGCTCCTGCTTACGGATGAAATGCGCCTGATAATGATGTTTGAAGAGTCTTTCCCTACAGGCGGGTATATAGACTGCATTGATTTCCTCAAGCCCCTTTCCAACGAATCGTCTTATATCGATCTTCTGTCTTTAAGAAAGCTAAAGACAATGCTGGAGACTCTGGATAAGGTTACGTCCTTTTTCAACGACTCCAGAGACGGAATATACCCGAACCTGAAAAAAATGGCGGAACCAATAATGGGATTTCCGACAATAAGACACAGGATTGACGGGATATTGGACAGGTTCGGAGATGTCAAGGATACTGCATCAGACGAGTTGTACAGCATAAGAAAATCCCTCCGCGACAAGGAAGGGGCAATATCAAGACGCATAAACGCCCTGCTGCGTAAAGCACAGGATGAAGGTATTGTTGACAAAGATGCAGGAATTACTGTCAGAGACGGGAAAATGCTTCTTCCGGTCTCTGCTGCCAACAAAAAGAAAATCCCAGGTTTCATATACGATGAATCTGCATCAGGCAAGACAGCGTTTATCGAGCCTGCTGAAATCATTGAGCTTGACAACCAGATAAATGAACTGAAGTTTGCGGAAAACCGTGAAATATTCCGCATTCTGATGGAAATGAGCGATTTCCTGCGTCCATATATTCCTGACTTGCTGATTGCCGCTGAATATTTGGGGGAAATCGATTTCATAATGGCAAAGGCCCAGGTTTCTCTTGAAATAATAGCCGGAATGCCTGTCATTTCAGACAACGGTGAGATGAATATAAGGAAAGCACGACATCCGCTGCTCGAAAAAGCCCTGAAAAAAGAAAAAAAGGAAATCGTTCCGCTTTCAGCTAATCTGTCCGCCCAAAAGCACATTCTGCTGATATCCGGACCTAATGCCGGAGGAAAGTCAGTATGTCTGAAGACTGTGGGACTGTTGCAGTACATGTTCCAGTGGGGAATGCTGATACCTACTTCTGAAACGTCTGAAATGCCTGTCTTTGACAGAATTATGGTCAATATAGGAGATGACCAGTCTTTGGACAACGACTTGAGTACATACAGTTCTTTTCTTGCTGACATGAAGGAAATGCTCAGGCTCGCTGACGACAAGACCCTGGTACTGATAGATGAATTCGGTTCCGGAACCGAGCCTACTGCCGGCGGTGCCATTGCCGAAGCTCTTCTTTGTGAAATGGACAAGCGCGGTGTATATGGCGTTATAACTACGCACTATACCAACTTGAAAATGTATGCATCCGGAGACAATGGTGTAGTAAACGGAGCTATGATGTTTGATGTCAAGAATATAGCCCCTCTGTTCAAGCTTGAAACAGGGCTTCCTGGCAATTCATTTGCATTCGAACTGGCCAGAAAAATGGGCTTGCCGGAAGAGATAGTAAAGGACGCAGAGACAAGAGCCGGAGAGAACTTCATTGACATTGAGCGTAATCTGAGGAAAATTGCCAGAAACCGCAAGGCTCTTGACGAAAAACTTGTACGCATAAAAAATACAGACAAGACTCTGGAAAACATAACCGAGAGGTATCAGAAGGAACTTCTTGACATAAAGAAAATCAAAAAAGAAATTCTGGACCAGGCTCAGAAAGAAGCTCAGGAAATAATCCGCGGAGCCAACAGGCAGGTAGAAAATACTATCCGCACAATTAAAGAAGCTCAGGCTGAGAAAGAAATCACACAAGAGGCCAGACAGGAGTTGCAGAACTTTGTATCTGTTCTGACGACCAAAAAAGTTCAGGACCAGAAAAACAAAGAAGACTATATTGAGAAGAAAATCAGGCAACTGGATGCCAGACGCGAAAGGGCCAGGTTAAGGAAAGAGAAAAAAGCCGATGAAAAGACCAGGCAGGAGATGCTGGAGCAAAGGCTTGAAAGAGAGAGAGAAGAGGAATTCAGAAATGCCCCACTGAAACCTGGAGAGAAAGTACGTCTTAAAGCAGGAGGAATGGTCGGAGAAGTGGCAAAAGTATCAGCCAAAACCATTGTTGTGAACATTGGAAACATAAGTACAAAGCTTTCACCAGACAAAGTGGAACGAATAACATCCAATGAGTTCCGCAATGTAATGAGACAGACTCCGAAAACGGAGTCGTCTATAAAAATCGACCACTCAATAAGCGAAAGGAAACTCAACTTCAGCACTGAACTTGATGTAAGGGGAGAAAGACTGAACGATGCTATAGAAAAAGTAATGCGCTATGTGGATGACGCCATAATGCTGAATATGACAAGCGTAAGGATAATACATGGCAAAGGCACCGGAGTATTGAGAGAGGAAATCCAGAAATTCCTGAAAAGCACTCCAGGTGTCGCTTCAGTAACGGACGAGCACATACAGTTCGGAGGTACCGGCGTTACTATTGTTACTTTTGACTAAAAGACTGAATTATGGAAATGCGCATTTTTATGGACTGCAAAAAGGGTTTTGTTGCTATTGCCTCAGCAGCTGCTTTGGCATTCGTCATTTCATGCTCAGCAAAAAACGGCAGTACGGAAGAGTGTTCTCCGGAAAAGGCATTGGACGAATATTATTCCGGGGTAATTGCCGAAAGGCTTGCAGAAAAAGAAAACTCAAGAGAAGAACTGGCTGAGATTGTCCCTGAAATGATCAGTCTGGAAGTCAAGGACAAAAGAAAAACAAGAGAGGGTTGCGAATTGACATTTACACTGACTCTTGAGAGCAGAATACAGCCTGATGGCGTGAATATGACTAAAGACAAGAAAGCGGAAATGATACAGGAGGGCGAGCATTGGAGGGTAAAACGGATAACAGACCTTTAGGCAGAAAAGGCGAGGATGCCGCATGTACATTTCTTGTCGGGCGGGGACACAGTATTCTCGAGCGGAACTGGAGATTCGGACGACTGGAAATAGACATTATAAGTATGGATGAGAATGGCATTCATTTTGTCGAAGTAAAATGCCGGAGATTGCCGATGGAAGCAGAACCGCAAGAAAGTGTGACTCGGACAAAACAACAAAGGATATACAGGGCTGCCTTGGGATATATAAACAGCAAAAACTGCTTCAAGACAGGTGACCTGGAATGCCACTTCGATATCGTATCTGTCATACTGGGAAAAGAATCTGTCAGTATAAGATACTTTGAGGATGCATTCTTCCCCGGAATTTGAAAAGATGATTTTAGTAAAGGAGAATATATGAACAATAACCACTATTGCGTTATAATGGCAGGAGGAAGCGGAAACAGGCTATGGCCAGCCAGCCGTTCGTCCCGTCCCAAACAGTTTCTGGACATTGCCGGTACAGGAAAGACTTTCTTGAGGAGCACATACGAGCGGTTCGCCGCGATTTTTCCGGAAAAAAACATCCTGGTGGTATCTGTACAGAAATACAAAGATTTGGTAATGAGAGAAATTCCTGAACTTCAGGAAGAAAACCTATTACTTGAACCTTATGCCAGAGACACCGCACCTTGTATAGCCTATGCAGCCTACACTCTGCTCAAGAGAAATCCGGATGCCATAATGGTAGTTTCTCCTGCAGACCACCTTATCTCCGATACTGACAATTTCAGGAACGACATATACAATGCCATTAACTTCGCGACAGAAAATGAAGTCCTTATCACACTGGGGATAACTCCTGTGCGACCGGACCCGAATTTCGGATATATCCAAATCGCCGGAGGAAAAGGGGCAAACCTGAAAGACGGGGCCATTAAAGTAAAGACTTTTACAGAAAAACCTGACATCAGTCTCGCCAAGGTATTCATAGAAACAGGCGAATTTTTCTGGAACTCCGGTATTTTCGTATGGTCTGCAAAAACCATTATAAATGAAATGCAGGCGCTTCTTCCTGAAGTTACTGTGCTTTTCAAGGGATGGGAGCATGTAATTGGAAGCAAGATGGAAGAAGACTTTATAAACAAGGTATATACTGACTGTATAAAGATTTCAATTGATTACGGTATTATGGAAAAGACTGGGAAAGCATGGCTCTTCCCGGCCAAGTTCAAATGGGAAGATATCGGGTCATGGGAATCATTATATAGCGGCATAGGCGAAAAAGACAGCAACGGAAATATTTGTAATACAAATGCTTACCTCACAGAAAACAGTTCCAGCCTTGTATTATATTCAGACAAGAAGGACAAACTCATAGCTGTAAGAGGTCTTGACAATTTCGTCGTGATTGATACCGGTAACGCCTTGCTTATATGCCCCAAAGATGACAAAAAGCTAAAAGAATTCACGGCCAGGCTGGCAATGCCGGGATATGAAAACTATAAATAGAAACTAAAAAACATCATAAGACTATGGAACTTGAAAAACAAATTCAATCTGATATGATTGCAGCAATGAAGGCTCACGAAACAAGCCGTCTGGCTGCATTAAGAGGCATAAAAGCAGCTATTTTACTTGCAAAGACTGCAGAAAACGGAAACGGAGAGGTTTCAGATAACGAGATTATAAAAATCATTCAGAAACTTGTAAAACAACGTAAGGAAAGTGCTGAAATATATGCAGGACAAAACCGCCCTGAACTGGCAGAAAACGAGCTTGCAGAAGCCAAGGCTATGGAAGTTTATCTTCCAAAGCAGCTTGAGGAATCTGAAGTTGAAAATATCCTTAGAGAAATAATTGCTGAAACAGGTGCCTGCAAGCCGTCAGATATGGGCAAAGTCATGGGAGTAGCTACAAAAAGACTTGCAGGACAGGCCGACGGAAAACTCATCAGCACACTTGTAAAAAAACTGCTTGTCTGACAAGCGGTTAACCGAAAATAACCTCATGAGTCATATATTATGATCAGTATTGCAGAACGACACAAATATATAAAGGAGCAGATGGCCAGAAACGGATTTGTCCGGGTTCAGGATATAGCTGACCAGCTTGGCGTTACAGGAGCTACGATCCGTAAAGACCTGAGAATCCTTGAAAGCCAGAACGTGCTGTATAGAACTCATGGCAGCGCATCTCCTGTAAAGCCTCATGTGATGGATATAAGCATCACTGAGAAGCAGACACAGAATATAACGCAGAAAAGGATGATAGCCCTGGCTGCTCAGAATACAATCAAGCCTGACGATGCCATCATTCTGGCCTCAGGTTCGACAGTAACAGCTTTTGCTGAAATACTGCAGCCTATGGGTTCTCTTAACGTAGTGACTCCGTCTCTCGGAATCGCAGTACTTCTCAATGAGAAAGAAAATATCAAGGTGATTGTCCTCGGAGGGGAAATGTACAAGAATTCCCTGTCAGTAAGAGGTGTTTATGCTGAACAGGGACTTGCAAACGTGAGCTGTTCAAAGCTTTTCATCGGATGTGACGGAATAGACTTCGAATCCGGAATCACTTGTGCTACTATACAGGAGGCAAGGCTTACAAAAGCTATGATGAAAGCGGCTTCCAAAACAGTAGTATTGGCTGATTCTTCAAAATTCGGACGCAGGGGATTCGGTAAGATTGGAGAAATCGAGGATATCGATATCATAATAACAGACTCCGGCATCTCTGATACACTCAAGGAGCAAATCGAAGAAGCCGGAGTTCAGGTTATAATTGCAGACTGATTAGAAGCTGTTTGAATTTTTGAAAAATTTTTAAACTACTTCTTAGTTTTCTGCCAATTTTTTCTCACTGTTCCATGTAACGGAACACAATAGCAGGGCAGCTATGCTGGCTACGGACAACATAATAAAAGTTACGTGCCAGCCTGCTGATTCTGCTACTGTACCCATCAGCATTTTTGAAAGAATCGCGTCACCGAACAGGTAGCCGAAAAGGCCTACGAAGCCTGCAGCCGTACCGGCAGCGTTCTTAGGTACAAGATTAAGTGCCTGGATACCAATCAGCGCCACAGGTCCATAAATGCAGAAGCCTACGAGGCTGAGTGCAAAATATACAAATCCTCTTGTAACGGCTGCAACTGTTTCCGGTGTTGCAGCAGCTCCGGCAAAGAATCCGGCAACATTGCCAGCCTGCCAGTAAAGCAGCGTTCCTAAAAGGACTACACCCATAAAAATCACATTAGGAGGAGTACATCTGCCCTTGAAGAATTTGGAAGATATCCATCCGCAGATAATGGTCCCGGGAATACCTGCATAATTATGCAGCGCAAACGCCAGATTGCTCTGCTCCGGTGTCATTATATTCATCTCCTGCAAATAAAGAGGTGCCCAGTCTCCTACTCCATACCTTACCATATAAACAAAGGCATTTGCAAAAGCTATTACCCAAAGCAGCTTATTTTTGAATACATAATCCACAAAGAGTGTTTTGAATGGTATCTTCTCTACATCTTTGCTTTTCGACTGCACTCCTGAATAATCGTTCCTGTAATCGTTAATCGATGGAAGTCCGCAAGACTGAGGTGTATCTCGGATTGCCCACCAGCAAAAAAAGGCTATAAGAAGGGCCACGGCTGAAGGGATGACAAATGCCGCCCTCCAAGTCTGCTCTATACCTATTCCTGCAAATATCACAATTCCCAAAGATACAAGAAGACCGAGTGATCCTCCGCCAAAAGTATGCGATGTATTCCATACTGACATCTTGAAGCTTCTTTCATTCTGTGAGAACCAGTATGCCAT
>CALADR010000383.1 GCA_937890845.1 uncultured Bacteroidales bacterium
CTGGACTAATATGCAAGAAAGAGGTTGGCTCAAAATTACTTGGGCCAGCCTCTTCTGTATTCATGGTTGATATCTCAATTTCGGGTCGCGTTCAAATGCTGTCAATCCGTACTGCAAATGGGTCTGTTACCACTTTGCTTCACGAGGTGCAATAAGTTTCCGACTTGCTCCCGTGAGTTTCTGCGTAACTGTGAAACGTTTAATCCGATTTTTGTTAATAAGCGGTTGTGATAACTTGCAAAAAGTGTTAAAATGTGGTCTGAAAATGCGGAAAGATAATAGTTTACAGCTTATTTCTTTGCTTTTGTAACCTAATTTGGTATCTTTGCAGGATAAACGCTTATTAATCATTTAATCTTATATATTATGAAGTTAGGAAAATTACTTTTAGGCTCATTGGCATCGCTGGCTCTTCTTGTCGGCTGTGACAATAAGGAGGAAGATTTGGGAGCCCCTTCCATAAAGTTGAATCCTGAATCTGTGACATTCGCTTCAGAAGGGGGAGAGCAGACAGTGGCTTTGACATCTACAAGAGACTGGACAGTGGCAGATCTTCCTGAGTGGCTTTCCGTGTCTCCGACTTCAGGTAAAGCATCCAATGATGCTCAGACCATTACTTTGACAGCACTCAAGAACGAGGGTACAGACAGAAATGTTTCATTGGAATTCAAGACAGGACTTGTTTCAGCTACTCTTAAGGTATCTCAGAGCGGTCCCGGCGGATCCGTTGAGGCTTCGTATGTGTATTCCAACAATTTCGATAAAGAGGATGCTGTGAAAGGGGAAAGCGGCTGGAAGACTTATCTTGACTCTTTCGAAGGCTGGAAAAACCAGACAGGAAGCGGTATCGAGGCTTGGGATTTTGCGGCAGAGTCTATGTCTGCAAGAACAGGAAAAGGAAACTCTTCTTCCCAGTATTCAGATTATGAAGGATCAGGCCGCAACTATCTCTGGTTCGGCTCTGGTACACCGTATTTTATTCTGAAGAACCTCAAACTGGACTCTTCAAAGAAGGATTATACCCTTTCTTTCGGTGCTGAGAGGAACAACTACGATGATAAGGAAAATAATGTATTCAAACACGAGGAGTTCAAAGTCTATGTAAGTAATGACGGAAACAAGTGGGTCGAGCTTGCTTATACATTTGCCAAGGGTACAGACCCTAACCGCAGATGGGACCTTGCTTCAAGCACATTCACAGTTCCTGCAGGCACTGAAGCTCTTTATATTTATATGACTTCTACTATAGGAAGTACTTATGCTATTGATGACCTTTCACTTGCAGTGTCACCTAAAGCAGGTACAGCGGTAGATTTCACTTCAGGTGTCGAGCTTCCAGGTGGTGGCGGAGTCGCTCCGGAGCCGGGTCCGGTAGATGGTGCTATCAAGGATGTTATCGCAGCTGAGGTAGGTGCTGCAGTGACAGTAAAGGGTCAGGTGATAGCTGTCAGCAAGCAGAGTTTCATCATTAACGATGGTCTGGATCAGAATCTTCTCGTTTTTGCAGGAAAAGCTCCTGAAGTAGCTGTAGGGGACGTTGTGAAAGTTTCAGGTAAGAAAGCTACCTATGGAAAAGGAAATCCTGCCATTTCTCAGGTGGCCGAGCCCGTAGTGGAGAAAATTTCAGAAAGTATCAAGGCTAAGGAAGTTGCAGCTAAGGAACTGACTGCTGAGCAGATAGATGCATATAGCAATGCTTCTGCAGAATATATTAAAGTTACCGGAACTATTGTTAAAAGCGGAAAATTTACCAATATTGATTTCGGTGGCAGTGTTATGGGTTCTCCAGTATATACTGATTTGAGCGACCAGTTGGTAGAAGGTGCAAGACTTGTGTTTACAGGATATTTCGCAGGAGTGAACAATGGAGGTTATTTCTGTATTCTTCCAGTAAAAGTAGAGGGAAGCGGAGAGCCTTTCTTCAATGTTTCAGAGACTTCTCTTAATGCCTCTGCTGCTGCAGGGTCTGTGAAGTTCACAGTTTCTTCAAATGTAGAGTGGACAGTCTCTTCTGACAATGCTTCATTTACAGTAAACCCTGACAAGGGAAACGGAACAGCTGAGATTACAGTTTCTTATCCGGAGAACACCAAAACTGAGGCAGTGGTTGCAAACATTAAGGTAACTACCACCAATGCACAGGTCGCTACCAAGGAATATACAGTAAAAATTACTCAGGCAGCCAAGCCGTCAGGAGATGCTCCGGTATTTACAAGTAATATTGCTTGGACTCTTGGAAGTGCATCTTATTCTGAGAAAGCCACTGTTAATGGAACACCAGATGTTGATATTTTAAAATTGGGTAAATCAAAAGGAATAGGAACTGCCACTATTACTATTCCAGCCGGCACTAAGAAGATTGGATTTTATGGCGTTTCATGGAATGGAAAGGGAGCTGTGACTGTAACATTCAGTGCTCCAGATATTTCTTTGAGTCAGGTTGTGGCTGAAAATGAAGGAGCTGCAGAAGTGTCTCCATATACGATAACAGTTACTGATACAGATTATTATGAATTGTCTCTTCCTGCCGCTCTTGGCGCAGAGGCAGAAGTTACAGTTACCACAAAGGAGAAAGGAAGAGTTCTTCTGTTTGGACTTAATGCAATTAAATAGTAATAATAATTTTATTATTAAAATACCAATAAAGGGATGCCTGGCGTGCCGGGCAGCCCTTTGATTCTCTAAAAAGGTATGCATTTTACATTGAAAAAATACAGTGCGTCTGCATTGCTGGCGGCATTGCTCCTGATTTTCGTGTCTTCCTGTGAGGATGCAGGGCAGGACAGTCTGCTGCAGGTGTCGGTCAGGACTGAAAATGTACCGGCTTCATCGGGAAGCCAGTTTGTATCAGTGGCTGCGTCAGGTGACTGGACTCTTTCGATAGCTTATGACGGGAGTCAGTCGGACTGGGCTTCTCTCAGTACGGAATCCGGTTCAGGCAGCAAGAGTAATGTAATTCTGAATTACAGCGCAAATGATAAGGACGAGCCGCGTTCTCTCACTATTGTACTTAAAGAAGGAAAGCGCGAGACTTCATGCTCCCTTACTCAGACCGGAAAAGACGGCAGTGCCGGTGGAGATAGCGGTACCGGCGGAGGTGGCGATAATCCAGGAGGTAATGATACTCCGGTGGCACTTCCCGGATGGATGGAACTTCCGGAGATGAACCAGGCTGACGGACTGCGTTTTGTTGCGCACGATATGACTTTAAAGGGTGCCAAAGTCAGGAACTACTCTATGGCCTGGGATAAGGAAAACCTTGTAGCTCATTGGGTTGCCTACCCTCTTAATAGCGGTCTTATAGGTAAAGGAGACAGGACTAACGAGTGGGGCTATGACCCTAAGGTGCCAAGAGACGAGCAGCCGCGTTATGATAAGGGAATAAGAGGCTACGACAGAGGGCACCAGATTCCGTCTGCTGACAGGCTTGAATATAATGCAAATGTCAAGACATTCTATTTCACCAATATGACTCCGCAGTTGGGCAGTAGGTTCAACCAGAGCATATGGGCTGATATAGAAGGTCGTGTCAGGGGAATAGCAAAAAGTTCAGATACTCTTTACGTAGTTACCGGCTGTGTAGTAAAGGGCAGCACAAAGGTGGCTTATGACAACGACGGACGCGAGGTGACAGTCCCGACAGCTTATTTCAAGGCCCTTCTGAAATACAACAAAGCCTCCACTACAGGCATTGGAGGGTATTCGGCGGCAGCCTATTATCTTGAACACAAGTCATATAGCAGTAAAAATCCGGATGCTTCCATGATATGTTCTATATCGGAACTGGAAGCAAAGACAGGCATAAACTTCTTTGCAAATCTTGCCGGAAAAGTAGGAGAGGCCAGCGCTTCAAGGATAGAATCAGAAAAGCCTGTTGCATCGCAGTGGATGTAACATATTATCCAATAATCAATATTAGGTATGAAAAAGACAATTTTTGCAGCGCTCCTTATGCTGCTGGTTTTGTTCTCGGCTTCGGCCCAGACTGATAGAGCGGAGCGCAACTATGTCCTGGGATTTTACAACCTTGAAAATCTCTTCGACATATATGATGATCCTGCCAAAAACGATGCAGAGTTTCTTCCTGATGGCGGAAACAAGTGGACGGAGGCCAAATACCGCAAGAAACTTCATAATATGGCTACTGTCATAAGGTCTATGAAAGAGTCAAACGGCGTGTTTCACACTGTCCTCGGAGTGTGCGAAATCGAGAACAGGTTTGTGCTTGAAGACCTGGTAAGCCAGCCTGAAATAGCTGAGGCAAACTATCAGATAGTGCATTATGAAGGACCGGACAGACGTGGAGTTGACGTCGGTTTCCTTTACCGTCCGGACCAGTTCACTTATATTGACAGCGAGTCTATTCCGTTTGATTTCAACAGTGATATAGAGTTCACTATGAACAAGGAGCAGCAGGAAAGATTCAAGACCAGGGATATTCTCATGGTTCACGGAACTATTGACGGTGAGCACTTTGCGTTTTATGTAGCCCACCTGCCGTCAAGGATTGGCGGAAAGGGTGCGGATCTGCGCAGCCGTGGCGCTGAGATAATGTATGCTCATGCTATGTCGATGATGAAGAAGTATCCTGGCATCAAGGTGATGGTGATGGGTGATATGAATGACAATCCTACAGATATCAGTATGGCTCATTATCTTCATGGAAAAGAGCATCCTTCCGAGGTCGGTCCTGAGGATTTCTTCTCTCCATTCCTTTCTATGCTGAAAAACGGCTACGGCTCTCTTGCATACAGGGGAGAATGGAGTATCTATGATATCGTAATGGTGAATGAAGCTCTGCTCAATGCTCCTGATGGAGGCTTGAAAATCAGACAGATAGGTAAGAAGAAAAATTACGGTGTGGTATATAAGAAACCGTTTATGATTACGCAGAAGGGCCAGTACAAGGGTTATCCTTTCAGGACTTTCTCAAACGGTGCTTTTATCGGAGGTTACAGCGACCACTTCCCGACTTATATCGTAGTAGGTAAATAAATTTAAACCATTGTTTTTATTATGTTTAAAAAACTATTGCCGGTATTTGCCTTTATGGCTCTGACTCTGCCTTTAGCGGCACAGTCCAAAGATGGCGGTACCGATAAGAACAGTCCCGGTCAGGTCAGACAGAGGCCGGAGCAGACAGAAACCATGGCGGCAAGCCGCAATGTGAATGTGGCCGTAAATCCTGAAATGTCGGCAGCAGAAGCTCCGGGAGGAGTTAAAGGTACTGTTGTAAGCCGTGCTGGAAGGGTGCCTGTGGCAAATGCCGAAGTCCTGGTTTACAGCGGTGTGGATCTTATAGGAGCAAGATACACTTCATCAGACGGTACATTCTCATACGAGGGTCTGTCTGACGGACATTATATGCTTAAGATTTCTGCACCAGGATTTATGGTGTCTCAGGTCAATGTTTCGATAGAGGGGTTTGTAAAGGATCTGGTTATGGTCTCTATAGTCCCTTCGTCTGTAGTTGCAGATATTGATGAGTCCAATTTCGCAGATTTCGATATGGATGATTCAGGATATGAGAATTCTCCCTCTATCATCTACGGAAATGATATTTTCACCAGCATTGCCAGCTATGACTTCAGTGCCGTAAGGTTCAAGAACAGAGGCTACAACAGTGAAAGCCAGGATGTTTATCTTAGCGGTGTGAAGATGAATGATGCTATCACGGGCTATTCTCCGTGGTCTTTGTGGAGTGGTCTTAATGAGGCTATGAGAGGAAAGGAAAGCACACTTGGACTTGATCCGTCAGATGTCGGTGTCGGTGGAGTAAATGGCGTGACAAATCTTCTCGCTACTCCGTCACATGTGCGTAAGGGATTTCGTTTCAGTGCGTTGACCAACAGTGCGCTTTATCGTCTCAGACTTATGGCTTCATATGCTTCGGGTGAGTCTGACAACGGATGGTCTTATGCTTTCAATGTTTCTGCCCGTCTCGGCGGAAATGACTGGGTGGATGGTGTCTATTACCGTTCGTTTGCATATTATGCAGGAGTGGAGAAGAAGTTCAACGATGTTCACCGTCTGGGACTCGTGATTTTCGCCACACCGGGACAGAGAGGTGCTCAGAATGCTTCAACACAGGAGGTTTATGACCTTACAGGTGACAATATGTACAACTCCAACTGGGGTTATCAGGCAGGCAAGATGAGAAACTCGCGTGTTCGCAAGACTCACGAGCCTGTAATGTTCCTGAAATATACAGCTACTCCGAGTGACAGGCTTGAGGCTACTGCGACCCTTCTTTACCGTACAGGAAAGAACGGATATACTGCGCTTGACTGGTACGATGCTCCGGACCCGAGACCGGATTATTACCGTAATCTTCCGAGCTATTTCTATATGGACAATTCTGATTATGACCGTGTTGACCTGGAAAAGGCTGCCTGGGCCAGGGAAGCATGGCAGTATGATTTGGGCAGCACGCGCCGTATAAACTGGGACCGTCTTTATAACGTGAACTATAACAATGTCGGGGCTGACGGCTCAAAAAGGTCAAAATACGCTGTTGAAGAACGTCGTGTAGATCAGAATGATGTCAATCTTGCAGGTACAGTAAAGTGGAGAGCCCGTGACTGGTTTACTCTTAACGGAGGATTGAATCTCAAATGGAACCGTACTGAATACTATAAGAAGATGGATGATCTTCTCGGAGGTGACTATTATGTTAATATTGACCAGTTCGCCGAGAGGGATTTTGCATCCAGCCCGACAATGATTCAGAATGACCTGGATTACTTCCTCAAGAACGGTTCCGCACAGAGAATCGGCCAGGGTGACAAGTACGGCTATGACTATTATGCTCATGTGAGGAATGCAAACCTCTGGCTCACAGGAAACTTCGAGACAGGAAACTTCAAGGGGTATGTTGCTCTCGAAGGAGGGTATTCCGCTTTCTGGAGAGAGGGACTTGTGCGCAAGGGCTTGTTTGCAGGTCTTGACGACAATGGAAATGAGATTGTCTATGACAATAAAGTCATTACAAGCTATGACAGTTACGGAAATGTGATTACGTCCAAGGGTAAGTCTGAAGTTGCCGATTTCTTTGCATACAAGGCCAAGATAGGTGCTTCCTATTTTATCCCGGGAGGTCACAGGGTTTATGCCAATGTCGGCTATATGACTGATGCTCCTACATTTGCACAGGTATTTGTATCTCCAAGAACCAGAAATACTATGGTTGCTGATTTGAAGGTAAGCAAGACTTTCTCTGCAGATCTCAACTATCAGTTCAGCAAGAACGGTTATGATGTGAGGGTTACCGGTTTCTATACCAAGATCAACGACCAGACAGACCTTATGAGTTTCTATGATGATTCGCAGAACTCGTTTACCAACTTTGCCATGAGCGGCATCGACCAGCGTCATGCAGGTCTGGAGGTAGGTTTCAAGATACCTGTAGTAAAGTGGCTTGCAGTACAGGGTGTGGTAAGTTACGGACAGTATGTCTATACTTCTACTCCGCGTATGACCCAGACTGTGGATAACAGTGCTACAGTAGTATTTGAGAATGAGCGTATTCCATACTGGGCATCGCATCCAGTATTCAAGAAAGAGACTGTCAACGGTATCACTTCTTATGTGAAGGACGAGAACGGAGATTACATCGTGGAGAAAAACCAGAAGCACTTTGTTCCGAGCACTCCTCAGCTTGCTGCAAGTCTCGGTCTTGACTTCTTCCATAATTATTGGTTTGCTGACATGAATGTCAACTATTTCGGAAACAGCTACCTTGATATGAACCCTCTTTACAGGACAGATATGGCTACAGCCGGTCCTGACAAGACTGTGACTCCTTCTGAAATCGAGTATATGGCCTCTCAGGAGAAATTCGATCCTGTCTTCCTTCTTAATGCGAGCGTAGGAAAATCCTGGTACATCAACAGAAAGTACAATATAGGCTTCTCTCTTGAGGTGAGGAATATCCTGAACAACAGGGGAGTGAAGACCGGAGGTTACGAGCAGACACGTCTTGTCGACAGCAAGAGCGGTGAGAGGTTTTACAGGTTTGATTCCAAGTATTTCTATATGAGCGGAGTGAACTATATGTTGAATCTTTATTTCAGATTCTGATGATGAAAAAGTTTAGCAAATATATTATGATTCTTGCCGGATGCGCCGCCGCGTCTCTGGCAACGGTTTCCTGTGACGAGTTCCCGCCTGTCAATTATGACAATCCGGATCCTTACAGGGTATATACGGATGCAGATTTCAACACTGCGCATTTCAAGTCCATAAAGGATGTCAAGGCTATGTACGAGAGCAAGCCTGTCACCATAGAAGGAAACTGTATAATCAAGGCACAGGTGGTTTCTTCAGACCAGTCAGGCAACCTTTACAGGACTATGTATATCCAGGATGCTACAGGCGGAATGGAGTTCAAGATAGGTTCAAGGAATCTTTACAACGACTACAAGCTCGGACAGTGGGTTTATATCGACTGTAACGGGCTTACTCTCGGCAAGTATGCCGGTATGGTAGGTCTGGGTTACAAGTCAAATGATCCCGAATATGAGTCTTCATACATTGATGCACAGTATATTATAGATACTCATGTTTTCCGTGGCGAGTTTGACGAGCCTGTAGCTCCAAAGGTTATTGAAAAGGATGATATAAAGAATCCTGACAATTTCGGAACATATGTTACAATAAAGAACCTTAAATACAAGGGCCAGATTTTCGTAATGCTGTACTATGATCCGGACGGAGACAGGAAAGACTATGCAAATAACTGTGTTTTCCTTGACGAGAATTCCAAGTACGGCAACTATGGATTTGACACATGGGCTGTTTCGGAAAAGGCTTTCCAGGCCAAACTGGATGATCCTGGTTTTAATTTCAATGGTTTCCCTGATGTAGATAAAAGCAAGTTCGTGTCACCGTCGGCTTATACCATAAGCCATTATTTTGACAAGGACGGGCTTGACCTCCAGATCAGAACAAGCGGATTTGCAAGATTTGCAGATACTAAAATTGACAAGGAGATTCTTTCAGGAAAGGCGATAGATGTTACCGGTATTCTTACTTATTATAATAAGAAAGGTACCGAGGCTGATGCAAACTATCAGTTCACTCTTCTTGATTTGAATGGAATAAAGCTTTCTGAGAACCAGTAGAGCATTAATAAGTATGGTTAAAAACATCGTATTTGATTTCGGAGGTGTCCTTCTTGACTGGAATCCGAGATATCTGTACAGGGATTATTTCAAGGATGATACTCGTATGGAATATTTCCTTGGCAATATCTGCACTCTGGACTGGAATGCAGAGCAGGACAGGGGACGGCCTTTTAAAGAAGGGGTAGCTTTGCTTCAGGCGGAATTTCCGCAATGGAGCGAGGCTATTGCCTTGTATCATACAGGATGGGAAAAGATGCTGAAAAGCGATATTCCTGCCGGTGTGGAATTGTTGAAGGAGCTTAAGGCCGAGGGATACGGCATTTACGGTCTGACCAACTGGTCATCGGAAACAATAGGTTTTGCTTTCGGAAGATATGATTTTTTCAGTCTTTTTGAAGGTATTGTAGTTTCTGGCGATGAGAAGCTTCTCAAGCCTGATCATAGGATTTATGAAGTCCTTCTCAGTCGCTATGGCCTCAAGGCTGACGAATGTGTGTTTTTGGATGACAATGCGGCAAATGTTGATGGTGCAAGAGCCGTGGGTATGAAAGCTGTCCGCTTTGACGATATTTCTCGTGTCAGAGAGGAGCTTTCCTTACTGCTGTCCTTGGTGTGACAACATAGCATTCCGTACCGCAGACAGGCTTTATTGGTACAAAATGGCTTTTTTTACCTCATTGGTACGTGAAACCCACTTCTGCGGTACCAACCTGCATGATTCCTGAGATTTTCCTTTTGTCGCCGGACAAAGAATAGAAATGCCCTCAAAGTCATAAGGCTTTGAGGGCATTTCTATTCGTATATTGTGTCAGCTGCTATGCTATACCAAGCCGTTGCTTCCAAGGAAGTAAAGCATAGTATAACCGAGCAGGAGTCCAAGTGCTCCCATAACGACACCTGTCTTTACCATATCTTTCTGCTCTACCATACCTGTTGCATGTGCAAGGGCGTTAGGCGGCGTACTGATAGGTAGAATCATTGCAAGTGAAGAACCGATAGCTACACCGATAAGCAGTGTCTCAACACCTCCGAGAGGCATAAGTATGTCTTTCATGCTGATACCGACAATCGCAAGGATTGGAACCAGAAGGGCTGCTGTTGCAGTGTGTGATATGAAGTTTGCCATTGCGTAGCAGATGAGTCCTGAACCTATAATCATTACAAGTGGTGGCCACTGGTTGAATGGAATAGATGAAATCATATGCTTTGCAAGACCTGTTTCCTGAAGTGCTACTCCTAAAGCAAAACCTCCGGCTACCATCCAGAGAACGC